>NZ_JBEZUZ010000015.1:0-103207 GCF_040636735.1 Streptomyces sp. NPDC035033
GAAGCGGAATTCCGGGTATTACCCGCGCAGCGGGTAATACGGGAAAGCGCGGAGCGGGTTCCAATGCGCTGCGCGCATTGCACCGAAAGAATTCGCTGCGCGAATTCTGAGTCCGCTTCGCGGACTCTGGGAAAGCGCTCCGCGCTTTCCCGTATTACCCGCTGCGCGGGTAATACCCGGAATTCCGCTTCGCTCCATTCCGGAGTGAAGCAATTCCCGCTGCGCGGGAATTGACGGGGCGTCCGCTGCGCTCCCGCCCCTCCCGGCTCCGCCGGGCAGCGACGAGGGAGGGTGGCCGGGGCCGGACGGGGCGTCAACCCTTGCAGGGACTGGCCGGGAGGGGCCGGAAGGGGGCGAGGCCGGCTCCGGGGCGGCGGGCCGCTCACCGCCGGGCCGGGCGGGTCCGGGACTCTCCTTCCCACCCCCAACCGGCCCGACTGGGACGAGAAGTGAGCGTGCTTCAAAAAGTACCCCTGGACCGACTCTGGAACAAGCCTGCTCCCCCACCCCGAAAATGATGCAGGATGTAGCTTTGGCAGAACCCGACCACACCCCCACAACACCCCGGAGAAACCCACCGCGGAGCGGGTCTGCATCATTCTGATGCTCTATGTAGGAATGGCAGAACCGGGCCACAGCCCCAGTACACGAACGGGTGAGGGCCCGGGACGCGGGACAGGTACCCGCGCACGGACCGGACAGGCCCGATCGACACCCCGGACGAGACCCCGCGGACCCCCACCGCCGAGACTTACCACGACCTATCAGGTCACCTATCAGCACGCATGTTGACCAGGGAAAACAGGGGGTCGACCTATCAGGTTCCACCTCACCACCAGGGCGTGGTGAGTGGACCTCACCACAGCGGCCGGCCACTGCACCCACTGACACCGATCCGGTGCAACCCTCACACCGGATCGATGCAACACCGCGACGCAGACACCGCGAATTCAACACACCCCCGACCAGGCATTCCCCACACCACTGAGGAGCCCGGCCCCGCCCCCGACCGGGCCGAGGAACACCACCCCGGCCGGGCCCACCGGGACGAGGAACACCAGGACGCCGAGGAGCACCAGGAGCAGCCGACCCGACCGGGACGAGGGCAGCCGGCTCGACCGGGACGCGGACCAGGAGCAGCCGGGGCGCGCAGGACGAGGACGACCAGGAGCAGCCGACCCGGCGGCCGGCCGCGTAGGGTCCCGTGGAGGCCCTACGCGCCTCTCTCCCACCCCAACGACCACCGCCCCACCCCAGAACACCCGGGCGGGCAGACACGCCGTCAAAGGCGGGGCAGGGGCGGTTACGGGTTACCGGTTACAGGCCCCGGAGGCCTGGACACCGCCCCGGGCAGCCAGAACCGGTGTCCTCGCCGGGCTGTAACCGGTAACCCGTAACCGCCCGCCAGGCGGCCGAACGGGCTCCGCCCCACCCAGGACACCCGGGTGGGGCGTAAGGGCCGTCAGAACGGCGCAGGGGCGGCCCGGTGGTACTGCCCCCAGAGCGCGCTGGGCACCGGACCTCGCCCGCGCACGCCATATCGGCGCGGGCTGCGCCCGACCCTATCCGGGCGAGCCGAGGTCCGCGGGTCCGTCCCCGAGCGGGCGCCGGCCGGTACGCGGCGCGGGCACGGGACGGTCGAGGGCAGCGGTCCACTCCCCGGCCGCGGCCAGGCCGGCGGCCGTGCGGGCCCAGCGGTCGGGCGGGAGCTGGTCGGGGACGTCGGGGCCGGGACCGAGCGGACGACGGTGTGGTGCGATGCTCACCGCCCCAGTCTCCCCCCGCCCGCCGCTGTCCGGCCGCCCCCGGCCCGGGAGGAGAGAACAGAGCCTCTTCTGAGGTTCTCCCAGAAGAGGTGTCGGCGCCGGGATCGAGTGACCCACGGCCGGTGACCAGCGCGGACGCGGAGTGCGGCCGGAGAGGTGGGCAACCGGTGACGCAACCAGTGAGGCAACCAGTGGCGCAACCGGTGACGCAACCGGTGACGCAACCCGGTCGGCTGCCTCGGCCACGGGGCCTCGCGGCGGGCGGTACCGGCGAGCGGTCGCCCCGGGCCGTTGACCTGCGGTGGTAAGCGCGGTGGTAAGCCTGGTGGTGAGCGGGGATCAAGATCGTTCTTCCCCAATTGGGGAAGTCGCCGCTTCCCCTTGCCGCGGGGGTCAGCTGGTGCCGACGGCCTGCGCCTCGCCCACCCAGGCCGTGAACGCCGTGGCGCGGGTCTCGGTGATCGTGCCGGAGTCGCCGAGGGCGGGCGCCTCCCACGTGACGGTCCAGGTCGAGGTGGCGGTGCCCTCGCTGGTCCCGACCGTCAAGGTGTCTCACATGTGAGACACGGGGCCCGTAGGGGCCGGGTCCGGGCTGCCGGACGGGCCGGCCGCACGCGCCGGGGGAAGTACGCGTACGACCGGCCCAAGGAGGTGTCCACTTCGCTCCGATCACCCGCCTACCCCCACCCACCACGCACACACACCACCACCTTGGCCAGACGAGGGACGAACGGGCGGGGCGCCCGACGAGGAGGACCAGGCCGACGAGCAGGACAAGGCGAGGACGAGAACGAGGGAGCCGGCCCCGACCGCCGAGAAGGCCGGGCGGGCCATGGACAAGCAAGTCGGGTGAAAACCCCAAAGCGAATCTAAGGGGTGTTAGCACCCATAGCTCCCTTGCACGTTCAAGGGAGGCAATTACTGAATTCAGGAACTGCCCAGGTCACGTCAATGGTCGGTGCGGACAGCGTCACGGCCAGCGCCCCGGTACTCCCACCGGCAGCATTGAGCAGTCAGAGGCACGGGGGTCACATACGGATATCCGTAGGGGGAACGGTCTACGTAAGGCACTCACGTGAGTGCCTTCCCGACCTTGATGGCCATGAACCAGTTGCTGAAAAAGCAATTGCTGGGGCGCTCCGGGGCTCCCGCCGAGCGGGCCTGAGGGGCGGGGCACGGCGTTGTAGGACGAGCCGGGGCGGGTAGGGAGGCTGGCCGCCTGTGACGGGGCCCGCTAGTCGGCTAGCGGACCCGACGGTCGACGACGATCAGGAGGACGAGGAGATCGGCCAGGCGGCCGCAGCCCGTCGAGGAGGTCCCGGGAAGACGAGGAGGCCTTGGCCCGCCACCTCCCTTGAACGTTCAGGGGTGAGGGGGCACCACTTCGTAACGTTCCTAGGTGGTGTTCCCCTGGGGAACACCACCTACGGAGAATCCGTAGGTGCGACTCTCGCGAGGTGCTCGCGTGAGTACCGCGCCCCGGCCTGAGCTGGGGGTTCGCTAATCGACTAGCGAACCCCAAGCTCAGCCCGGAGCGCGGACATCGATCGCCGGCCTTCGGGCTTTGAGTCTTCGCGGGAGGGCTCGTTCCGGCCGCCGGAAGGGCTTTGACCAGGGATGCAGGCGGTTCGGGGGAAGTTCGTCGGCAGGGGACGACGTCGTGTCCGTCCTCACGGCCCCTCACCAGGACTCACCAGTCCTCACTGGGGTCCGGTGGTGCCTATCGTTGCCTGACTCGGCTAACCTGACGGGGACACTCTGTCTACAGCCGCTTCGGCGGGGTGGAAACGACGAAGGCCCGGAACCGGTTGCCGCCAGTCCCAGGCCATCGCCTCACAGAGTGTGACTATCGAGCCCGGCCGACTTGCTCACGGCCGGGCTCAGTCATGAGCCGACCATCTCGTCCGGTCCCGTTCACCTCTAGCCCAGCCAGAGGGTCACAACCCTGTCGATGATCTCCGCGACCAGCAGCGGTGCCAGCCAGTCGACCACCGCCTGCCAAGCGCGGCGCTTCTTCTGACCAGCCGGAGGCTGCTCGTTCTCGGGCATCATCTGCCCCTCCCAACGCGGCCCGTTGGCCCTGGGCCCCAGGGCGCCGCCCCTTGGCGGGACGGAGACTTGAGGACCGGTCTCGGGAGGAACGACCACCAGCATAGAGGCTCGGCGACGCCCCGTCAGAAACGAGACCACTATCCCTGGGTGGCCGGTGACATCGAACCACTAGATCTGGGGTGGGAAATCCATGTACGCCCTAGGCGTGTCGCATATGACGAAACGGGCATCGGGTGCAAGTCGGACCGAGAGCCGACGCGGTAAAGTGCGATGCCCCTGGCAGTCGAACGGCTAGACCAGGCAGCGAAGGCTACCGAGAGTGCGACGCAGCAGCTCCAAGAGCCGAGCGGAAGACGAGCTCGGCAAGGCATTCTGCAGACTTTCACTCGAACGTGTGTTTGGCGCAATCTTTCGAAAGCTACTACCGTTCCGCCAGCCGGGACGACGAAACGACTCCATGGAGTCGCCCTTCACGTCCAGGAACAGGGTGGGAATCTCCACCGGCCCCGAGGCATGCCAGAAATCGCGCAGGGGAGACGCTCAGGGCCCAGCTCGTCGGCGAGAAGGACATCTTCGTCTCGGTGCTCCTCGTCGGCGTCATCTTCGTTATGGGGCAGTTCATCGCGCTGCCGCCGAGAGAGGGTTCTTGCGGGTGTACCGGCCGTCGCCGAGACCTGCGCCGAGGACGACCTGGGTGACGTGCCCGTAGCCGGCCGGCAGCCGGTCGCCCTCTTCGCGGACCGTGCCGGGCGGCAAGCCCGTTTCGTATGGGACGGTGTCGGCGTCGGGGCAGCCGGGCGACTCGGTCACGGCCGCACCCGCAGAGCGGTCAGGGTCCGCAGGGGGAACGTCGCCCGGTAGGCGGGGGTGGTTTCCGGCGCCGCCGAAAGGCCCGGGAGGCGGGCGGCCAGTTCCTCCAGCGCGATCCGCAGTTCCGTACGGGCCAGGCCGGCGCCCACGCAGTAGTGCGTGCCGCGGCCGAACGCCAGGTGCGGTGCGGTGGGCCACCGGTCGGGGAGGTTCCGGCCGGGGTCCGGGTAGCGGGCCGGGTCGTGGTTGCCCGCGCCGTACAGCAGCAGGATTCGGCTGCCCGCGGGGAGCACGTGGCCGGCGACCGTCACCTCGCGCACGGCGGTGCGGTACATGCCGACCACGGGGCAGTCCAACCGCAGTCCCTCCTCGACGAGTTCCGGGATCGGTACGGCTCCGGAGGTGAGCGCCTCCCAGCCGCCCGGTGCGCGCAGCTGGTGCCGGACGGTCATGGCGAGGGCCTGGGCGAGGGTGGTGTGGCCGGTGATGACGAGGGTCGGGATCGCCGAGGCCACCTCCTGCGGGGTGAGCCGGTGACCGTGGGGGCTCTCGTGGAGCATGGCGCTGATCAGGTCGTCGCGCGGGGCGGACAGCCGCTGGGCCGTCAGCTCCCTGGCCAGCTCGCCGAAGGCGCGCAGACCCGTGGCGTACTCCCGTAACCGCTCCTCGGTATGGTCCCGGCCGACCATCAGCTGGACCTTGTGGTCGGACCAGCGCAGGCAGTCCGCGTGGTGCTCGTCCGGGATGCCGAGGAAGCGCAGGATCACCGTCAGCGCGTACGGCTGCGCGAACGCGGTGATCAGGTCGAACTCCGAGAGGCCGGCGAGCGGGGCGAGGAGCTGTGCGGCCGCGGCGCGGATGCCGGGTTCCGCCGCCTTCAACGCCCGGGAGGTGAAGCCCGCGTTGACCACTGTGCGGACTCTGGTGTGCTCGGGCGGGTCCATCTCTCCGAGGGACACCGACTCCCCGCTCCAGGTCCTCAGCGTCTCCCTCACGTCCGCCGGCACGTCGGCCGAGGAACGCGGCTTGTGGTCGCGGGCGGAGAAGTCCTCGTCGTTGCGGAGGATCGCGGCGATGTCCTCGTACCCGGTCACGCACCACGCCTGGAGCCGGGGGACGTGGACAACGCGTCCGTGGCCGCGCAGCCGCGCCAGTTCTTCGTAGAGTTCGTCCGGATCGCCGTTGCGTGGATCGAATCCAGCCGACTGAGTCTCGTCGCCGGATATCCGGCCCGCCATGGAGACCTCCCCGTTGACCGCCTCGCGCTGTCGCCGGAGCGATCGTCGCACCCGGGGCATCGGCTTATCCCTCGCGGGAATCGCCCAAACCACGCGAACGAGTGACGCAGCCGTCTTCGAGTGGACGTGGTGAGGGCGGGCCGGCCGGGCGTCCCGCGCTCAGCTCGTCTCGGGTGGGCACCCTAGAGGATCACGACGGGCTTGGCGGGGGCAGAAAGGGGTTCCGCGGTCCGCTGTTCGTGTGGCGCTGCGGGGAGTTCCGGTGTCCGTCGGTCGGCGCATTCGTTCCCAGGGCATGAAGAAGATCATCAGCACTGCCACGCTCGTTCTCGCTGCCGTGGCCCTTGCCGCCCCCGCCCAGGCCGACGGCCCCGAGGACTGGCCGGGCATCGCCGGCCCCATCCCGCAGACCGTCGGGCAGGAGATGATCAAGGCTCCTCTCGCTCCGTTCGTAGGCACCCAGAAGAACAACGCCAGCAACGGCAACGTTCTCGACCACGCACGCAACCCGCTGCACCGGTAGCCCGCCCGGGCCCTTGCGGTAGCAGGGGCGAGCCTGGTGTGGCTCGCCCCTGGTCCGGCTCAGCTCTTCTCGGGTGGGTCACCCTTCAGGGCGACGAAGTGGTGGGCGCCGGCCGCGAGGGCGCGGACGTCCGTGGCACCCGTGACGTTCGTCGCTGAGGTGTTGTTCACCTTCCATTCGATGACCTTGCCGTCCTCCTTCAGCGCGGCCAGGGACTCGATCGCCACGGCGACCTGGACGACCTTCGACTGCGCCCCGCTCGGCACCTTCTGGGCCGCGTACGTGGCGCCCCAGGCGTAGACCTTGCCGCCGACGACCGCGACGGAGGTGTCCTTGCCCGCGGCGATGGCGGTGACGGTCCCCGACTTCACCTCGGCGGGGATGTCCGTCTGCTTCTTGCTGTTGTCGCCCCAGGCGATGACCTCGCCGTCCTTGGTGAGCGCGAGCGCGTGGTGGGCGCCGGCGGCGATGGCGGTGACGCCCGTCTCGGCCGCGTCGGGGACCTCGGTCTGGTCCTTGCGGTTGTCGCCCCAGGCCAGGACGGCTCCGTTCTTGAGGGCGAGGGAGAAGTACTGGCCGGCCGCGATGGCCTCGACGCCGTTCTTGGCCGCGGAGGGGACCGCGGTGGCGTCGTAGCGGTCGGCGCCCCAGGAGACGACGCCTCCGCTCTTCAGTGCGAGCGAGTGCAGGTAGCCGCCGGAGACGGCCGTCACGCCGCTGTTGAGCGCGGCCGGAACGGCGCTGTGACCGTAGCGGTTGCTGCCCCAGGAGTGGACGGCGCCGTCCCTGACGGCGAGGGAGTGGAAGGCGCCCGCGCCGATCGCGCTCGACCCTTCCTTAACCGCCGCCGGCACGGCCGTCTGCCCGTATTCCGGGTCACCCCAGGCGAGGACCTCGGACGGTGCCGCCGCGTGCGCCGCGTGCGGCACGGCGGCGAGGAGTCCGCAGGCGATCGTCAGGCTACGGAACGTCATGGCCTTGTACGTTCGTTCAGTCACGGTCGGCTCCCGCTGCGGGCGAGGCCGCGTCGTTGGGGGTGTCGGCGGTGGGACGGTTCGCTCGGCAGCGCGCTTCCTCGGCGGCCGACATGGGGCCGGTGCGCTGGAAGACGCGGTCGCTCACGCCGGGGGCCGGGTGGTCGATGACCGTGTGCAGCCGCCAGTCCTGGTTCGGGTCGGTCGGGGTCGGGTTCGACAGGAACCAGCCCTCTGTGCGCTGCCGGCCGCCCTGCGTCTCGAACCACGACACCTCGGCCGGCTTGATGACCTCGTTGACCGTGCGCTCGGTCGTCGGGAACCACGCCGGGGTGCTGCCCGTACCGCCGGCGTACTGGGCGGTCATCGCGGTCGGCTCGCC
The DNA here is from genome assembly GCF_040636735.1 of Streptomyces sp. NPDC035033. NCBI lineage: Bacteria > Bacillati > Actinomycetota > Actinomycetes > Kitasatosporales > Streptomycetaceae > Streptomyces > Streptomyces sp. NPDC035033. The sequence continues at coordinate 7,746 of NZ_JBEZUZ010000015.1, forward strand.
CCCCGGGGCCGGGGGCAGTCCTGCGGCGGGCGGCAGGTCGCTGATCGTACGCGCGCTGAACTTCAGCGGACGGGTCCGGTTGAGCGTGGAGCGTGTGCAGTTGACGTACGACTCGCCGTTCTGGCGGGCCGGTTCGTAGTACGGGAAGGAGTACGCGTCCTCCGGGGCGAACACGCACTGGCTCGCGTTCTTCACGCACTCGGTGACGGCTTCGCTCACCGGACGCTTGTCGTTGCCCTTGTAGGCGACGGACTCGGGCATTTCGTTGCTGCGCACGGTCTTGTCGAGGGCGGGCGCGATCTCGGTGGCCTTGATGTCCGCGATCATCGCGCCGCACTGCGAGCTGTTCGTCTTGGAGGCGGACATGGTGGAGGCGAAGGTGAGCAGCGGGTCGTACTCGTCGGCGGTGAAGGTGTAGGTGCGCTTGGTGCGCCACACGCCCGCGCCGAGCGTGTTCGTCTCCTTGTCCGGGTCCGGCTCAGTCAGCTCCACGCGCGCGGGGCCGCCGGAGCCCTGGACGCTGTACATCTGGCCCAGTTCGACGTCGCGCGGGCGGCACTCCTTGGCGACGCCGGGGCTGTCGTCCCAGGTCACGGTGACTTTCGCGCCGGGGCGGACGCCGCGCAGGCGCTGCTTGAATCCGTACGTGTCGGCTCCCGAGCCGCGCAGCATCACGCCGACCTTGCCGTCCGGGTGGCCCGACGCCTCGGGGCCGTACCGCCAGACGCCGTCCGTCGTCCCCGCGCCGTTCGTCGAGCCGACGGACCAGCCGGTGACGGAGACCTTGCTCGCGTCCGTGCCGGTGAAGGCGGGCAGGCTCGCGTCGCCGTTGATGAGGGCGACGGGGGTGGCGGCTGCCTTCGGCGCGGCCGGGGACTGGGGCTGGGCGGTGGCGAGGGGGTGGGCCGCCGCCGTGGTGACCAGGGCCAGGCCGAGGGCCGCCAGCGCGGTGGCGCGGGGGTTCATCGCGGTGCGGTTCACGGGCGCTCACCCCGCAGGACGACGGTCTTCTTCAGATGCGAGCCGGCGGGGAGGCGGCCGCCGGGAAGCTCCACGAGACCGGAAGCGGGAGCGGGGGTGATCGTGCGCAGACCGGGCCCCGGGCCCGGGTTGGGCTTGGGCGGAGGCGCGGTGGTGCCGGGCGGCCGGAGCCGGTCGCAGGTGTTGCCGGGGACGGTGTGGGTGCTGGCGGCGAAGGTGCTGCGGTTGACGCTGGAGGGGCCGTCGACGATGACGTTGTCGGCGCCGATGCCGCCACCGGTCAGAATGCTGCCGGCGATGCGCTGCATCGCGGCGCTGCCGCTGAAGGTGAGCGCGTCACCGGGGTTCACGACGAGCTCGTAGGAAGTGGACTCCGTCTGCTCGGTGCTCCACGTCTTGGCGTACGAGAGCTGGAAGCCGCCCTCGAAGGCCGCCTTCAGGGAGGCCGAGGCACCGACCGTGCCGCTGCCGTTGACGGTTCCCTTCGCGGATGCCTCGGCGCTGGGGCCCTGGGACTGGTCGGGGGTCTTGAAACCGCCGCCGGCCTCGCCGCCGACGCCCGCGGTGACGGAGCCGTTGGCGGTGAGCTGTCCCTCGACGGCGAGCTTCCCGGTGATCTGGCCGCCGAGGTTGTCGGAGCTACTGACCTTGAGGGAGACCTCCCGGCTGACCTTGATGTCGTTGTTGGTGCAGTTGACGACGGCGTTGCCGAAGGACTTCACCGTGGTGAAGTAGTCGGAGGACGCGTCACGGTTCACCTTGAAGCGGCAGTCCCCCTGGTGCTCGGCGCAGTAGTCGCTGAGCTGCTGCACGGAGGCGGGCTGCTTGGTGACGGTGTCGAAGAGGCGCGCCGCGGTGACGGGTCCGGGCGCCGAGGCGTCGGAAGACTCCTCGGCCGCGACGGCGGCCGGGGTCGTCAGGGCGACGGCGATCGCGACGGCGAGGAAGGCGACACGGCGCGTGTTCGTGTGGGGGCTCACGGGTTCATCACCTTGCACATGTGAGTCAGCTGCGGGTCGGAGGCGAGGAGAGCCGGCGGCAGATCGGCGGCGAAGCCGTCGCAGCTGCTGTCGATAGCCGAAGAGGCATTGTCCTGGGGACCGGACTGCACGGCGTCCAGCTCCTCGCGGGTCTCCTTCATGCCCTGCTTCTGCTCGGCACCGTCACCCGCGAGCGCGTCCATGCACTTCTTCGACGAGGGCGGACACTCCTCCGTCTTCTCCTTGGCGGCGGCCATGTCCTTCTTGGCCTGCTCCTGGTCCTTCTCGACCTGCTTCTCCTTGGCGTCCACCTCCGCCTCCTCCTTGTCCCCCGCGGGACAGGGCGGCTTGGACGTGCCGTCAGGGCAGGTCTCCTCCTCGGGGGGCGGGGCGAGCGTCGTGACGGCGGGCAGGGGACTGTCGGCGACGGCGGCGGACACGCCCGTGCAGAGCAGGGCGGCCCCGGCGGCGAGAACCAGGGTCAGTGAGGCGGCCCGGCGTGGGAGGCCGGGGCGAGGGCAGAGGGGTGGCATAGGACGTACACACCTTCTGTCAGGGACTTCGGAAAGTTGGGAAACTCGGGGAACTCCGAAGCGAACAAGAATCCGCATTCCGGCCGAGTTTCCGCAAACATATGAAAGTCGTTGCCAACTAGGCGGAGAGGCACGCCGCCCTCGGAGCCATGATCATCCGACTGGCGGGACCGGGCCCCGGCAGCCCGGATGGGCTCAGACGTTGCGCCGGTTTCCGTCAGCGTCACAGGGGAGTTCGGCGACAGGATGGTTCGCGGTGAAGTCGCGTTCAGCCTGGCGCTCGGCCTCGGCGATGGCGGTGGGCTGGATGTCGATGATGCCGCCGAAGGGCCGGTCGACGTCGCGGATGATGACCAGGGCGGTGGTCAGCAGGGCGGTGATGACGACGAGCGTGATGATCTGGCCCCGGTTGTTCCTCCGGGGCAGGCAGATCCCCAGAGCCGCCACCGTGATGACCAGGGTGGCGAGAAGGAACCAGAAGATGGTGGAGGGGATGCTGGAGGTCGCCTGGGTCAGGCGTTCCTCGCGTTCGTCGGATCGCTTGTTGTCGGCGGCGATCAGCATGCCGAAGGACGGCTTGCCCTCCAGCGTCTCGAAGGTCTCCCGGAACGAGGTCGACCACACGCTCGGGGCCGGAGAGCCGTTCCCGTCCGACATCGCGGGCCACTCCTGCACGCGCACCGCGCGGGCGTAGCAGACCGCGTCGGCCTGGATCTTCCCCCGCTGCAGGGCGGGCGCGTACTCGGCGGTCTCGACGAGCTGGTCCAGGGCACGGGCCTCGCCGCGGGCGGCGACCTCGGCCTTGCCGTAGGAGCCGTTGGCGGTCACCAGGACGAAGGAGAGCAGCAGGACCGTCATCGTCAACAGCGGGCCCACCAAATCCTTGACCGCCATGCCCTCGTCGTCATCGGCGTTGACGAGCCGGGGCCGCAGCCAGCGGTTCGCGGCAAGACCCGCGAGCAGGGCGATCACGGCGACGACGATGACGAGGACCACGAGGGGCCACCTTCCGGGAAGACGACGGTTTCACCCCGGCAGGGGGGCGGGGGCGGCGTGATCATCTCCAGGTGGCTGACAGGACCGGAAGAACGGAAACGTTCCCTCGCCCCCGCATGAGCGACGCCTCTGAGCCATCCGGACCAGGCCTTCGACCTCACCGTTCGGGTGCCCGGCCGTGACGTGCGGGACGGTATCGCGTTGACCGGCCATGCGAAAGATCATCACCTGCGGCCTGCTGGCCGCCGCGGCTCTGTCCGCCGCCACGCCCGCCTACGCCGACAACGACAGCAATTTCGGCAGCGGCGCCAACGCCGCGAACAACTGGAACTTCACCGCCGCCGACGTCTGCCTCCAGGAACTCGCCGTCGTCCCCGCCCTCAGCGACTGGACCGGCAACCACAAGAACAACTGCTCCAACGGCAACATCATCGACCACGCCACTGGCGTCCTCCCGCTCGGTCGCTGACCGACGGCACCTCACGCGTGGTTCCGCCGCCGGCCCCCTCGTCACACCCGGCCGGCGGTGCAGCGGCGGCCTTGCCCGGCTCGGGCCCTCACCACACCCTCACCTCACGCCGAAGTCGGCACCGCGGCCCACGCCATACCCGGTGCCGGGCGCGCCCGGAAGGAAATCGCGCCGCCGTGGCGGAGAAACTCGGCAAGAAAGCCGAGGAGGGCCTCGCCCCCGCCCTTTTCACCTCGGCCCCCGAGGTCTGGTAACAGCCAGTCATTGCTGACGGGCTTGCCAAGGGTCCGCGAAACGCGTCAGCTCACTCGCGTCGCCCTCGTTCCTTCTCGGCGTCAACCGCTGCACGGACGTTCTCCGGGGCTGGTATCGCCTCCGGGACGCCTGGCACGACCCGGACCATTCACGGCGAGCCGGCGAACATGACGGCGCTCATGTCCGCCGGTTCGTCGTCCGCGGCCTCCTGGCCGACCTGAGCGCGAACCCGGACAGCACGCTGCACCACCCCGACCAGGTCGCGGAGGTCTGCCGCCGCGAGGACCTGACGGACCTGGTCGCCGCCTACACCCCGCTCGATCCTGAGCAGGCCGCCCGCCTTCGGCTCCGCTGCCGACTTCAACCACCTGATCCGGCTCGGCTGGATCCGCTCCCCGCAGTCGATCGAGGTCCGCTTCGGCACCAGCCGGACCGGGGCCGTCAACGTCGCGCTCTACACCACGGCGTCCGTCGACGCGGTGCCTGCCGAACACCCCGAGGTCGACCGGAAGCAGCTGCGCACGGTCGAGAAGGGCCGGCATTCTCCGCTCGCGGCACTGCGCCCAAAGTCGGCGCCCGTACCGGTGTAAGCCTCCGCGGGCCTTGCGGCCGCACGCGTCCCGGGCGGCGCGGAAGGATGGCCCGGGACGCGGGCGTTCTTGCGTGCCGCTCACGCCTGCCCGGCCGCCGGCTCCCACAGGGGGCGGGCACGTCCGGTCCCGCCGCAGTGGAAGCACAGGCCGCCTCCCGGCGTGCTGCGGGCGCCGGCGGTGCCGGCGGCGTGGCGGAAGAGCCGGGTGAGGCCCGCGGCGTGGGCCGCGTGGAGCGGGAGCTCCTGCCGTCTGCCGAGGGTGACCTCCAGCGCGACGCCGGGGCCGGTGAAGTGGACATACATGCCTCCGGTGATCGCGCGGAGCGTCTCGTTCACCTCGCGCATCGACTCCGCGCCGGACAGCTGCACCCGGGCCGCGAGGACGGTGTCGTCGGCCGCGGCGAAGGAGAGCAGCCCGGCCGGGCGGGCCAGCGGCCCGACGCGGCCCACGGGGTCGGGATGGGTGTGGTGGAGCCGGGCCAGGGCGTGCCACAGGTCGCCCGGCAGATCCTGGGGTGCGGGTCTCTTCTCGGCTACGTCTCATACAGCCCTGTGCAGGGCCTCCTCGGTCCTGTGACCGCCGGGTGGGCCCGCCCGTCCCGCGCGGTGACACGGGGACTTCGGTTCCTGTTCCGCCCGCCGGGCCCGACGCCAGGCAGCCCGCCCCGCAGCGAGGAGCGTGCTTGGCACCGCCTACTCCGGGCCGGGGTCGCGCAGCGGGTTCTCGTGACCGCAGTCCCAGCAGCCCACGGTCTCGGGGAGGTTCTCGAACCGTATGCCGGGGATGCCGAAGGAGCCGTCGATGCGGAAGCCTCCGCAGTTCTGGCACGGTGTGGCGTGGAAGGGCTTGTCGCAGCGGAGGCAGGTGCCTTCCGCGCTGGTCCGGTCGAGGCGGGTGACTTGGGTATCTGCGCTGCCGCATCGCACGCAGAACGCTTCTTGGGCTGTCATGGTTCTGGTGCGCCTCAGGTTCGCGGCATTGTTCCCCCTGCTCCGCTCCGGTGAAATGCCGACGGGCGTGGAGAGGAGCCTTCGGGGGCGTTGTTCATGGGCGTCGTGCGAAGCGATAGATCGCGTACGTGACGCCGAGGACGATGTCCACGGCAGCCCAGAGGAAGATGATCACTCCGACCCCGATCGCGGTGCCGAGGCTTTCGGCGTCGTTACACGTCTGTCGGTCGAGCGTTCCGCAGTCGTCGGGGGTCCCGGATCCCGAGGCGGCCCCGATGATGATCCAGATCAGGAAGATCGCCTGGATGGCCAGGAAGACCCAGAGGAACATCCGCGGCCTGCGCCTGCGCGGCTGTCCCGCCGCGGGCGGCGCAGGGGTCCCCCACTGGGGCTGAGGTTGTGCATTGCTCATGGCGCATCACGCTTCGTCTACTGCTCGGTGTCGCTGCCGGTCGCCCGGCGTTGCCGTAGTTGTCCTTCGAAGGACGGCTCGTTCATCCCAGGCTGCCTCCGAAGGACCCGCTCATCGCCTCGGACTCACTGATCTGCAAGGTTCCGCGGTGGGTGATTTCCACCTTGTAAAAGCCCTGACCTGTGGGTACGTCAGGGACGATCACCTCGAAACTGCACGCGGTCCCCGCTCTGGTCGACTCGCCCAGGGCGCCGGTGGCGATGACCGTGCCGGAGGCGTCGTAGACCGTGACCGCCGCGCCTTCGGTGATGTCGTCGAAGCCTTCGCTTCCCTCACAGCCGCCTTCGCCGTCGCTGACCGCATTCCTGGTGAGCAGGAAGGTGCCGGTCAGCTGGAAGACGGTGGGTGTCGGGGAAGGGCTCGGTGTCTGTGTGGTCGGCGACAGCGGAGGGCTGACGGCCTCGGGAGACGGCCCACCGCTGTCTGCCAGAGCCCAGATGACGCCCACCCCGCCCGCACCGATGACAATCCCTGCCACCAGGGCCAGGACCAGGTTCCGGCGCCCACGCGCCGGCTTCCCCGACGCCACTGCAGGAGGAGGCTCTCCAGACCCGTCCATTACCTCAGAGTGCGCTTCTCCGCTCATCTCCGCACGCCAGGGGCGCCCTGCCCGGATGGCTGAACGTGAGCGTCTGGCCACGAAGACGACCGACTCCATCGCCGGCGACTTCGAAGCCCGCTACGACGCCGATGGCTCCGTGACCTCGGAAAAGCTTCCCGGGGGCTATACCCTCACCGTCGAAGAGGACACCACCGGCGCCACGCTGTCCCGGGTCTACACCCGTGACAGCGACGGTCAGGTCGTTTACTCCGACACCGTCGAGGAATCTGTCCACGGCCAGGTCATCCGCCACTCCGGCTGGTCCGATCAGGAATACACCTACGACGCCGTCAGCCGCCTTAGCCAGGTAAAGGACACCGTCGGCGAGACGTGCACCACCCGTACCTACAGTTTCGACCAGCGCACCAACCGAATCGGCCTCACCACGGCTGAAGGCGCGGCCGGAGCGGCCTGTCCCATCACCGGAGAAACCACCACCACCCACACCTACGACAGCGCCGACCGCATCACCGACACCGGCTACGTCTACGACGCCTTCAGCCGCACCACCGCCCTGCCCGGTACCCAGATCGGCTTCTACGCCAACGACCTGGTCCACCAGCAGACCGCTGGTAACCAGCGCCAGACCTGGCAGCTCGACGCCGACATGCGCTTCCGCTCCTGGACCGTCGAGGAGAACACCGACGGCACCTGGACGCAGACTGCGGCCAAGATCAACCACTACGACAGCGACGGCGACAACCCCCGCTGGATCACCGAGAACCCCAGCGACGGCAGCATCACCCGCAACGTCGACTCCGCCTCGGGCGACCTCGCCGCCACCACCGGCAATACAAGCGGCACCGTCCTGCAGCTGACCAACATCCACGGCGACATCGCCCTCCAGCTCCCGCTGGACACGGCCGAAGCCCCCCTGGTCCTGGACAGCGACGAGTACGGCAACCCCCGCATCGGCCAGCCCGCCAGCCGCTACAACTGGCTCGGCGGCAAGCAGCGCTCCAGCGAGACCCTCACCGGCCTCACTCTCATGGGCGTCCGCCTCTACAACCCCACCACCGGACGCTTCCTCTCCCTCGACCCCGTCTACGGCGGCAGCGCCAACGCGTACGACTACGTCAACGCCGACCCGCTGAACTCCTACGACCTCGACGGAAGGTGGAGCTGCGGCTGGTGCAAGAAGGGGTGGAACAAGTTCAAGAAGAGCCGCTTCGGTAAGCACGTCCGCAAGTACCGCAAGTTCTACGGCGGAGCCGCGGCCTTTGGCATCGGCATCGTCGGCGGGGCCTGCATCGCCGCGACTGCGGGTATCTGCGCGGGCGCCGGCGGCCTGATCATTGGCGCCGCCTTCGGTGCAGCCGGCGGCGCGGCCAACTACCGCATCGCCAACTCCAAGCGCACCCGCTCCGGCTACTACAAGCGGATGGCGTTCGGCGCAGCGACCGCCTTCGGCGGAGGAGTATGGAGCCGTTACCGGCTGCGCGGCGCCCCACAGAGCCCCAAGCGGTGGATCGACTCCTTCCGGCGCGAAAAGAAGTACGGCAAGCACCGACGCAAGGTCAACGTCCACTGGGGATTCGGCACCAGATGGATTCGATGACCACGTCACGACAATCCGCGACCCTGACTACTCAGCACAAGCGATGACTCGCTAGCGTCACCACAGGGGGCCGACTGACTGAAGCCAGTCGGCCCCCATACCACACAGGAAGAACCATGCCCGACGCGACACCCTCACGATTCATGCGCCTCGTCCTTCGCATGGACGCCCTCGCCACGTCCAGAATCGGAACCCTTACGCTGATCCCCGTCCTGATCGCGGTGGTCAGCACCGACACCCTCGTGGGCTACGTGGTGACAGGAGTTCTCTTCTCCACCATGGTGGCCGTAGGCGTGGCCAGCCGCCGCCACGAGCGACGCAACAACCCGCCCCTTCAAAGCTAACCACCCAAGCCCGCCGGGCTCGGTAAGACGTCGTTTCTTATGGCTGTCAGAGCGGCATGAGAGCCTCCTGGCATGAGCTACGACCTTGCTGTCTGGGAAGGCGAGAGGCCAGCGGATGACAAGACCGCCGGTCGGGTCTTCAACGACCTGTACGACCGCTACATCGACAGCGAGGTGGAAGAGCCTCCGTCCGAGCGCATCGCGGCTTATGTGGCCGCGTTGCTTGAGCGGTGGTGCGACCTCACCGAGGACGAGGAGGACACCTCGCCCTGGTCAACCGGGCCGCTGATCGGCGAGGCCAGTGGTCCGCTGATCTACTTCCCCATGCGGTGGAGCATGGCCGAGGAGGCGTCGGCCTACGCGGCAGCCGTCGCGGAGTCCATGGACCTGATCTGCTTCGACGTACAGCAGAACCGGCTCAGGCCGTGAGAAGGCTGGCTAAGCGGCGGTAGCCGATGAGGGCTGCGGCTATGCCGACGAAGGCGAGGAAGTGCTCCGCCTTACGTTCGTAGCGCCGGTGGAGCCGTCGGCAGCCGGCCAGCCAGGACACGGTTCTCTCGACCACCCACCGATGCCGGCCCAGCCGCTGCGAGGACTCGACGCCCTTGCGGGCGATGCGAGGACAAATGCCCCGCTGACGGAGCCATCGCCGCAGGTGGTCGTAGTTGGCTCTGTCGATGACGAGGAGCAGCGTTTCTCCGGCAGTTCGGGAGGCGTTGCCCGAGTCGAACGTCGATGGCTTCGGACAGCAGCTCGGTGCCGACCGGCAAGACGCCGTGTGCCGGTCGTCCCGGGCCTCGGGACAAAAGCGCTGGCTACGGGCACAGGCGGCTGCCGCCGTCCCGCCGTTGCCGAGTGCCGGTGTCTGCCTCCCGTTCTCGTCCATATCGAGATCCGGGCCCGGTGAGCGCCCCCCGAGGTCGTCGACAGCTGCTGTCGTATGGCGTCGATAAAGCCACGTAGTCGTAGCCCTTGTCCGCATGTAGTTTCGCCGGCCTCCGACGCCGGGGCCCGCGACGGGACCGGATGGGCGGGATGCCCCGCACCAGCGGCTCCAGACCCTGACTGTCGTGCATGTTCGCGCCGGAGATACCCAGAGACAGCGGCAGTCCGTTCCGCTCACAGATCAGATGGATCTTCGATCCCAGCTTGCCGCGGTCGGTCGGATTCGGTCCCGTCAGCAGCCCCCTTTTGCAGCCCGCAGGGTGACCGAGTCGATCGCGCACCACGACCAGTCCAGTTCGCCGCGTGCTCCGAGTTCGTCGAGGATCACCCGGTAGAGCCGGGCCCGGACCCGGTCCCGGCTCCACTGGGCGAAGCGTCGGTAGACCGTTTGCCAGGCCGGGCCGAACACCGGCGGCAGCTGCCGCCAGGTGCAGCCCGACGTCGCCACGAAGATGATCGCCGCCAGGGCTTCGCGGTCACCGGCCCGGCGTCGGCCACCGCCCTGCGGACGTATCACCTCAGTCGGTGGCACCACCCGCCGGAACAGCACCCACAACTCGTCCGGCACCAGTCGCTCCACGAGATCCGCCATGGACGGCTCAACGAACGATCACGCCATAAGAAACGACGTCTTAGTTGCCCGCTCCCTCCCGTCCAGCGCAAGGCTGGGGAAGCCCCAGATCGACAGGCTTCCGCGCCTTAAGACGCGCTGCATCAGCTTGTTCGGCGCGTACGAGTCACCCGGTCGTGGGCACTGGCGTGCGGCGATGGATCGCGGCCCTGAGCACTGCTCTCCCACCGCCGACGATGCCTGTCAGCTCACCCACTCGCCGACGACCGTCCACTCCTTGGACAGATCGCTCGCTCGATGCTTGCGGATCTCGTCCTTCATCTCCGCGGCCGTGGCATCCCTCCCGGTGAAGGGGCATCCGCCGCGCGCGTGACTCATCGGCAGCACGCATTCCTCAGGCGAACACACTCGAAGTTCACGTCGTCTGCTTGGCATGCCCGCACTCTCCCACAACACCCACCGCCCACCCCGAGACGGCGGTTACCGGAGGTCAGCGGGTGCCCAGCGAGCGGCGGTGCGGCGGCGGCGCATCCCGCCGGAGTAGCCGGCGACCTGGCGGTCGGCGGCGTCCATCCGGCCGAAGCGTTCGAGCAGCTCGGGCGACCGTTCCTCTCAGCGCGTTCAGGTCCAGACCCCGCAGGGCACGGGTATCGCCGAAGGATGTGTGCAGCCCTTCGGCGACCACGATCTGATCAGGCTCGACCCCTCCACCGGATGCCTCGTACGCGGTCATGACCGACCCCGGCTGGCACGGACCTGGACGACTGGCTCAGCTCCCGCCGTCCAGCCGCGGAGCTTCTCGGGGTTACGGATCACCCAGAGGCACTTGATCTTCCGGTCGACGACGTCGAACGCGAACACCGTCACGATGACGCCGTCCTGCTCCGCCACCACGCCGGGCTGGCCGTTGACCGTACGTTCCAGGAACGCCATGTCGCCGGGCCTGCGGCGGGCGATCTCGACCAGGGCGCGCGCGACCTGCTCACCGCCTTCGATGGGGTCCAGGAAGGTGACGGCGAGGCCGCCCCCGTCGCCGATCGCCGTGGCGTCGGGGTCGAGAAGGCCGATGAGGGCGTCGATGTCCTTCGCTTCCCATGCCTGCTTGAAGTCTCCGACGATGCCGGCGCGTTCGGCCGACGAGGGCGCGGAGGCCTGTGCGGCCCGGACCCGGCGGCGGGCCGACGAAGCCAGCTGGCGGCATGCCGCCGGCGTGCGGCCGACGATCTCGGCCACTTCTGCGAAGGGGTAGCGGAAGACGTCGTGCAGGATGAACGCGACGCGTTCGGCCGGAGTCATGGATTCGAGTACGACCAGAAAGGCAAGGTTCACCGACTCGTCCAGGGTGACCCGATCAGCCGGGTCGACGGCCTCGCCGCCCGGCCGCCCGCTGATCCACTCCGTCGGTTCGGGCAGCGGTTCGGGAAGCCAATGCCCCACGTAGGTCTCGCGCCGGGCCCGTGCCGAACTGAGCACATTGAGGCAGATGCGGCTGGTGACCGTGGTCAGCCAGGCACCGGGGGACTCGATGGCGTCCTGCTGCCGCCGAGACATGGCGTACCACCGGGTGTATGTCTCCTGCACGGCGTCCTCGGAGTCGGCGAGGGAGCCCAGCAACCGGTAGGCGAGATTGATCAGATGGCGGCGCTCGCTCATGATCGCGTCGAGTCCTGGATCCGGCCGGCGCAGTTCTGGCACGGACGGTGTGGTCATCGTGACGGCTCCTCGGTCGTGTCTGCCCTACGCCTCACCGACAAGACAGCGTGCCGAAATGTGAGGCCGCCGCGTCACCTGACATTCCACGGCGCCGTGTTGTCGAACAGTCGAGACGAACTCGCCCACCCCGCCGCGTCGTCGGCGGCAGCACTGCAAGGAGACACCATGAGCCTGTTCCGGCTTGACGCCAGCATCCTTCCCGACACCTCGGCCAGCGCCGAACTGGCCGACATCGTCGAAGCGCAGTGGACCGCGGCCCACCCGGACAAGCCGGTGGTGCGCCGCCATCTGGGCACCGATCCGCTGCCCGCCGACGCCTGGGCACAGGCCCACGCCGGTGCCTCGACGCCCGACGCCGACCGCACTCCCGCCCAGCGCGACGCCCGCCTGCTGGCCGAGTCGCTCGTCGCGGAGCTGGAGATCGCCGAGGCGGCGGTGCTGGCCGTGCCGCTGTACAACTTCGGTGTCTCCCAGCACTTCAAGACCTGGGTCGACCTGGTCATCGCCGGGGCGCCCCTGGGCAGTCCGGTACTCAAGGACAAGCCGACCGTCCTGGTCACCGTGCGGGGAGGTGGCTACGGCCCCGGCACTACCCGCGACGGCTGGGACCATTCCACTCCTTACCTCAAGCGCATCCTCGCCGACGTGTGGCAGGCCGACCTCACCGTCATCGAACGCGAGCTCACTCTCGCCGCCACCGCCCCCGGCATGGAACACCTCCAAGACCTCGCCGCCGACCTCCACGCCGAGGCCATGGCCGCGGCGCGCGACGCCGGCCGTGAAACCGCGGCCAGGTGACACCGCCCGCTCCGGTGCGCCTCACGGTCGTCTCGAACCATCGCCCTGCGATCGCTGAGGTATGTGGCTGACAGACGGGGCCGTGTTCCGGCGCCGGACGCCTGGGCGATGGCCTGCCGGCTGCTGAGCTTGTGCGCGCACCTGCCGTACGCGGAGTCCGGCAAGCTCAAGCCCGGGGCCCCTCCGCCTAAAGCGTGTTGCAGAAGGTTGTGCCCGGGCAGGTCAGGGTCGGTTTTGGGGGCGGTCCGGTCATGCGGCGAGGGCGAGGTTGTGCATGTGGGCGACGGCCTGGACCGCGTGGTGAAGGCCGCTGCCGCGCTGCCGGCAGTCGCGGAGGACCTTGTAGTGCTTCATGCGGGCGAAGGCGTGCTCGACGCGGGCCCTGATCCGTCGGTGTTCGGCGTTGTCCTCTTCCTCGCCGGGCAGCAGGGCCCGCCCGGGGCGTTTGCGGTGTGGGACGACGAGTCCGGTATTGATGTAAGCACCGTCGCCGAGGACGGTCACGCCGTCACACTGATCGGCCAGGCCGGAGTCCCGCCACGCTTTCGCGTCCGCGGTGTTGCCGGGCACCGGCCGGGCCGCGGCGACGACCAGTTCGGTGCCGGCGTCGATGATGACCTGCACGTTCGCCGAGAACCGGTAGTTGCGCGAGGACGCGCCGACCTTCCGGTCACGGACCGGGACCAGGGTGCCGTCCACGATCCACAGCCGCTCGGCCGCATCGACGGGACGGGCGGCCGGCTCGATCGCGAGCAGCGGCCGCAGCCGCTGGATGACTCGGCACACCGTCGCCGGCGAAACGCCGAACAACGGCGCGAGCTGCCGCATGGTGAGGTTCGTGCGGTAGTAGACGGCCACCAGCAGAACCCGGTCCGCCAGCGGCAGACACCACGGACGGCCACCACCGGGCCCGTTACCGCCCCGCTCCCGCACGACCTTCAGCAGCCGCTCGAACTGCCGCATCCGCAGACCCGTGAACGTCTCCACCCACAACGGCTCAGCCCTCAACACCCCACGCATACAAGGGAAATGCCCGGATCGAAGCCTTCTGCAACACGCTCGCAGCTCGGTCTCGCGGGCGGCGGCGGCCGCGGCGTCGGCGGCGAGCTCGGCCTGGACGACGGCGTCGGTGTCCGGTACACGGTGCCGACGGGCGCGGCGGCGAGCAGCTGGTCGAGGCGCTCCCACTCCGCGAGCTCCGCCCGGCCGCGGACGTCGTCGGCCAGGTCCTCGTGGCGGGAGTCCTGGCGTGCGTCGAAGCGGGCGTCGTCGAGGGCCGCCGCGACGGCGGCGGCGTCCATGCCCTTCGCCCGGCGCCGGACGGCGCGGCGGCCGATGCGGGCCGGGTCGACCGGCTCCCGGGGCGCGGCGACGCGCGGGGCGAGCGGGCGGCGGGCGGTACGCGGGGGCGGCCAGGGCGTGGTCATCGTCGGCCTCGTCTTCGTGGTTCGGATTCCGGGAGCGGGCCGCCGCCAGAGCGCTGTGCGGCGGCCCGTTGGATTGAGCCGAAGCTCAGGAGTTGTCACCAGCGGGGCCGGCTGAGCTGGTGAATGTGGACGACCGAGGCAGCCTGGTTGTCACACGCGAGGCATCCGACTTGTCACATACGCTCGTTCGGCAGTCTTTCTGTCACCAGAAAGACTGCCGGGCTGTGCATCGGAATGTGGAACTGCGGGTTTGGCCCTGGACTCACGCAGGACTTCACCCGCAGGGGTTGTGGGGCTTGACTTCGAGATTGGGAAGTTGCGTGATCGGGATAGCCATTGGGGGCTGGATGGCTGTAGCACCGGCCGGCCCCGGGCTCGGGGCGGGGCTCTCCGTACCGTACCGATGCCCGCGCCTACCCGGATCCGCAGGGGCGGGAGTGAGGGGGGCGAATTCCGCGAGGCGCGTTGGTGTCACCGGCCAGGCCGGACCCGCTGGGGCCGTAGGGGCGGCCAGGCCTCAGGCGGGGATCGGGCGGCCACGGGAGTCGAGCACCCTGGCGGCTGGCGGTTCATCGGCAGCAGGCCCCCGGATCGGTGGCGATCCGCTCCTTACGCATTGAGGTGATCGGCGCGGTGCCCGCCCGGTGGAAGGAGTCGACCAGGCTCGGGTCGTGCTCGCATAGTCCGCTGTCAGGTCGGATATAGCCGAGGCCCTTGCGGTCGACTCGTTCGTCGATCCGCAAGGGCCTCGGTTTCGGTCCGTCAGGGCTATGGCTGGACCGGGTCGCCGCTTCCCAGTTGCAGCCACCACGCGTCATCGGCGCGGGACAGCTGCACGGTCTGGGTCGTTCCGTCGGCGTACTTGAGCTCGACGCTCGCCAGGTAGGGGACGACGGGGTCGGCGACGGTCGCTCTGACCGCCTTGTCCGCCTTGCCGCCGTACTGGTCGATGAGGGCCTTTGCTGCCTGCTGCTTGGCCGTGAACCATGGCGCGCCCAGAGCGGCCATGCCCTCGTCGTCGCCGATACGCAGCCGCTGGACGTAGGCCTTGATCAGGAGCTCGGCCTCTTCGGCGACCTCCTTGGCTTCCGAGTCGGAGGACGGAGCCGCCAGGATGTCCACCTGAACCTTCGGCGAGTCGAGCAGGGAGTAGGGCTCGTCATCCCCAAGGGCCCACCAAGTGGCCCCAGCTCCCGCGAGGGCGATAGAGAGCGCCGCGGCGACGATCCACCTGGTGCGCGTGGATTCCGGCATCAGTACCACCTTGGCTTGACACGGACGATGTTGGCCCACGTGCCGCGCTGGCTCTGCACATAGACGTCGAGTCGCTGGTTGAGTCGGTTGTTGTTGTGGGCGCTGACGTAGGCCTTGCCTCCGGCCATCTTGGTCACGACTCCGGCGTGGTCCCAGCCGCCCTTGCCGCCCCAGTTGAAGAAGACGACGTCACCGACCGCAGCGTACCTCTGGTGCGTTTCCTGGTACACGGCCCCGTTGCTGTTCCTCGACAGGAACCTTTCCATGTTGTCGGCGACAGTCCACGTGTGGGACCAGAGGTAGTACACGCCGCCACCGGAGTGCGGCGGGGACATGTGCTTCGTCCGGTACCAGTTGTCGACGTTCCTCTTGTCCTTGTTCACTCCCTTCATCCGCATGCCACCGCCGAAGTGCAGCGCCTTGGAGATGTAGTTGGTGCAGTCCTGGGGGTAGTCGTGGCGGGCGTTCCAGTTGTTCCGTGCCCACGTCGCCGTGCCGTTGGCGGAGATCGAGGCGAACGGGGCGATCTGCACATCGGTGGCGGAGGAGGCGGTAGCCGTGTATGCCGTGCGCTGGGGCGGGGAGGTCGCTTCGGGCCCGTCATTGTCGACGGTTCCGTACACGACCGAGTTGAAGGCGCTCTCGTCCGTGGCCAGACGCTGTTCGACCTGCCCTGCGCTGGCCTTGCTGCGCAGCTTCGGGCTCGTGCCGGCGGAGAAGGAGTAGTAGTAGGGCCCCTCGCTCTGCTCCGGCTCGGAAGGCATGTCTGCGGCCGTCTTCTTCTCCAGCACCGTGGCCCGCAGGGTGACGGTGCCATCGGCGGCCGGCATGGCCAGGACCTCGGACAGCGTCGAGGTCATCCCCGTGTACACGAGGTCCTTGGTCCTCAGCGCGTCGCGCGTGTCGATCAGCCAGGACTCCTCGGTTGCGAGGAGGGTGGAGTACAACGCGGCGTTGGGTCGTCCCGCGACCGCGCCTTCGGAGGTGTCCTTGGCTCCGGTCACCAGTGCGGCCGTCGATGCCAGGTACTCGTTGACGGCGTCACGGTAGACCGTGGGCGCAAGGGGCGCCGCCAGGGGTGCGACTGCGTTCGTTGTGACGGTGGGGCTTGAGCCGTACGGACTGGAGGCGTGTACAGCGAAGGTGTAGGAGGCACCGTTGTCCAGGCCGGTGAACACCGCGGCCGTGCCGGTGGTGGTGCGCTGGGCCACGGTCGTACCGGTGCTGTCGACTGCCGTCACGTGGTAGGTGAGGGCGGTGTCCTCGTAGCCGCTGTCCTTGCTCGTGCCCCAAGTCACCAGTGCACCGCCGTCACCGGGACGCGAGTGCGGGGCGACCGGTGCTGACGGGGGCACCGCAGCCTCGTACTTGACGGTGAGGGTGGCTCCCGTGAAGGTGATGCCCTCGGCCGCGGGTGCGCCCTCCGGCTTGCGCAGGACGATTCCGTGGTTGGCGTCGGCCCCGCCGGTCCAGCCGATGACCAGGCCGGTGACATCGACTGCCCAGGGTGCGGTCGCTTCCACGTTCACGCCTGGAGCGGTCACATTGTCGAGGACCGCGCCGGTCTCGGAGGTCGCCCAGGGGGCGTTGAGGGCATGGACGCTTACTTCGGGGACCGTGGTGCCTGCCGTGAGCTGCAACTTCGCGTCCACCACGGTGGCGCCGGCGGGGATTCCCGAGACATCGGCCTTGAGGTAGCCGCGCCAGTTCTTGCCGGACACGGCTCCGACCTTCAGCGTGCTGCCGGTCGTCCCGGTGCAGGTCTCGGAGTCGGTGCACACCGTGGCCTTGATCAGGGGGAGGACCACGGAGGTGCCGGCGGTTGAGGCGGAAGGCTGCGCCACGGGGTTCGTGGCGATGGCGGTGTTCGCGGTCCAGGCGGAGCACTTGCCCGCGTAGCACCCGCGCATGGACCAGGCGAACGGTCCTCCCGTAGTGAGGTTCTCAGCCGGGATCTGGAAGCCGGCCCTTTCACCGTTCGGAACCAGCTGAGTGCCGAGGGTCTGGGTGGTGGCGCCGTTGTGGAGCCGGAACTGGGCCTCCACCATGCCCCCGTTCGGAGAGGTGACCACTCCGGAGACGAGGGGCGAGGCGGTGTCGGTCGCGCCGGACTGGAGGTGCTGGGGCACGTCCGCGGGCAGCACTGCGTTCGCATCCACGCGGAACGCCAGCCAGCCGGACCATGCGGAGGAAGCGACGCCGTCACTGGAACGTGCGCGGATCCTCAGGTGCGCACCGTCTGGTACGGCAGCGGACGTGGGGATCTGCACCGTGGCCAGTGCCCCGGACACGGCCTGGGCGGTCCTGCCCGTCCAGGTATACGTCGTGTCCGTGTGGGCGGGGTCGGGTTCGACCTGGAACTCCGCCGTCAGGGTCGAGCCCGCGTCGAGGTCTGCGACCTTCGCCTGCAGCGTGGGGGTGAGGGAGGAGACGGTGGGCAGCGAGGCCTCTGCCCTGAGCGGGTTGACGACCAGGTTGGCGGGAACCGCCGGCGTCGAGTTGTAGGTGACGATCAGCGACGGCTCCGAAGCGGAGTCGTGCGAGCCGTCCACGTAATTCGACGACCGGTAGCGGCGCCAGGTCAGCGGGTCGGTCTCGTCGACCGCGGCAAGGCGCACTCCATAGTTCGGCTGGCCGTCCGCCCATGCCTGGACGATGCCGTCCACGTCCCACGACACGTGGCCGCCTGGGCAAGTGGCGTTGTACCCCTTGGCGACCTTCGAGACGGGAGCCCCCACACTGGTCGTGGCCGGCTGGGCGGACCAGGTGATCCCGGACGGATCCCAGTCAGAGGTGACGCGGCGGACCTGGATCCCGGCGTTGTTCGTCGAGCATGACGAGGACCAATGGGAGAACAGCCGGAGGTCAGCGTCGACCACGCTCTTGCCGGCGAACCTTGAGGTGTCGAACTTCAGATACGAGCGTGCTCGCTCGGTTCCGTTGTACGTGCCGGCCTTGAGCTCGGTGGATCCGCGCTGCGAGGCAGGGTAGGCCGCGTCCTGGACCCAGGTGTCCGTCAAGGGGCCCAGTAGGGTGTTCGTCGGGTCGATCGTGACCGGGTAGGTGACGTCCGGATTCTTCAGGAAGCCCGAGTCCGGCTTCAGGACCAGTGTCTGGTCTCCGGCCGGTCCCTCCACCGAAGCTGTGACATCACTGACGTGCTCGGGCTCATTGGCTGCAGGGCGTTCGTCGGCACCCCACATCATCGGTACCGGGGCCGCGGCGATGTCCTTGCCGTCTGCGCTCTCCCACAGCAGGCGCTCATCCGCGGTCTCGCGAAGCTTGAGCCCTTCGGCGGCCACGGGGATCCGGAGCTCGACCTGCTCCGTCGGGCGCTCGTTGAGGATCAGCAGGTGTGAGAAGCCCTCGGGTAGTGCGGTGACCACCAGGTCGGCGTTCGGCTGGACGTTCTTGTACGTCGCGGTGTTGCCGTCGAGTACGGGGCGGGGCAGCGGCCCGTCCCAACCGAGTCCGAGGGATCTGGCGCCTTCGGTGACCTCGGCCAGAGGCCCTTCCCCACCGTCGGAGAACTGGATCTCCGCAGCGGCCTGCTTGGGCTGTACAGCGCCGTTCCGGAACACCAGGGTGGTGTCGACGTCCTGCCAGTCGCCGGATTCGTCCTTTACGCGGACGGGTCCGGTGGTCGACTCCTCGGTCAGGGTGCCGTCCGGATTCGCGTACGTGATCGACGACTCGGTGCGAAGCGGCTCGATCTCCACCCGCTGTCCCAGGAGGGCCGCACGTGCTCGTGCGACTCCTGCCGCCTGGTCCGTGCTCTGCGTCTGGGCCTCTGCGGATGCTGCGGGCAGCACCCGATGGAGTGGTGCGCTGGACACCAGGCCCGTTTCGACGGCAAGGAATCCGGCCATCGACCACGCCATGCTCTGAACCGCTATGGCACGCAGCGGTCTTCTTCTCTTCCCCAAGACCTATCCCCCCTATATTCACTCGCCGGAATGGGCGATTTCGGGATTCTTACATGATCGACTTGCCTCCTCGAAAAATTTCGGAGACTGAGACGCGAAACACAGAGAGAGCAGTCGAGCGGGTTCGACCGTGCCATGATTTCCGTTATACAAAAAGAACATTGAAGATCCGTTCGGCGGTTTCACGACAATAAAGACAAATACGACTAAACTCGTACACTCGACCCTTAAGACCGTGTCCTATGTGGTGAGGCGGTCGTTGGGGTTGTCATGGGGCGGGGTACGTGGAGTTGGATTGTTCCGGACGGGTTGTGGGAGATCGCGAAGCCGTTGATCCCGCCTTCTCGGGTGCGGCCGCAGGGCGGTGGGACGCCGGACACGCCTGATGAGACGCTGTTCGCCGCGATCATCTACGTGTTGGTCAGCGGATGTGCCTGGCGGGCCTTGCCGCCCTGTTTCGGCGTCTCGAAGTCCACGGCCCATCGCCGGTTCCTGATCTGGTCCAGGGCCGGAGTGTGGGGCCGGCTGCACGAGGAGATCCTGTACCGCCTCGACGACGCCGGCCTGCTCGACCTGTCCCGAGCGGTTCTCGACTCCGCCCATGTGAGGGCGAAAAAGGGGGCGAACTCACCGGTCCGAGCCCCGTGGACCGGGGCAAAGCGGGTTCCAAGATGCACGTCCTGTCGGACGCGAACGGCCTGCCCCTCCTCGTCGGAGTCTCGGCCGCCAACACCCACGACAGCCAGGCCCTGAAGCCCATGGTCCTCGGCCACCAAACGAGACACGACCCCCACCGAGGCCGGAACTTCAAACCCCAGCGTCTGCACGCCGACAAGGCCTACGACATACCTGAACTGCGGAAATGGCTCCGCGGGAAACGCATCGGCGTCCGCATCGCCCGCAAGGGCATCGAGTCGTCAGAACGCCTGGGACGCCGCAGGTGGGTGATCGAGCGAACCATGTCCTGGCTCACCGGCTACCGCCGGCTCAACCACCGCTACGAACGACACCCCCGCAACTACCTGGCCTTCCTCGGCCTCGCCGCAGCCATCTGCTGCTACAACCGACTCCTCCGCCTCACCACATAGGACACGGTCTTAGCGGTGGTGCGCCGAGGGGTGCGGTTCCGCCTGGTCTTCACATTCGCTCATCGGCCGCGAGGGTGATGGTCTGCTGATGTGGCAGCAGACCGGCGATGGCTTGGATGGTGTCGGTCATGTGCTCGCGGCGGCCGTGGTGGCGGGCGAGCGCTCGCCAGTTCTTCAGGTGTGTGATGCCGTGCTCGACTCGGATGCGGCGGGAGGAGTGAGCTTTGCGCCGGCGTTCGTGCATCTCCTCGTACCAATCAGGAGCGTCCTTCTTGAACTTGCGATGTGGCGGCGTCACGACCCGGCCGCCGGTCTGGGCGCCGAGCCCCTGATAGCCGGCATCGGCAAGGATTTCGACGACGGGCCCGTCTGTCAGCAGCTTGACCAGCCCCAACTGGCGGGCGTGAGTGATATCCGCGCAGTTGGCCGGCTGGGCCAGGCTGCAGAACAGCAGCCTTCCGTCGGCGTCCGTGACGACCATGGACTTCACCGCGTTCTGTTTGTTCTTGCCGGAGATGAACTTCTCCCGGTCCTTGCGTCCCGCGGCGGGCCTGCGGACCCGGATCTCGGTACCGTCGATGATCCCGGTCTGTCCGCTCGCGCCGAGATGGTCGATGACCTCGGCGAGACTACGCAGTCGGACGCCAGGCGCGATGGTGCAGCCTCTTTCGGAGAGCAGTGGCCGCACCTCAGCGATGGCACGCGTGATGGTGGAACGGTCGACATCGAACCAGCAGGCAGCACATCATGGGTGGCACCGTGGCGAAGGTGAACGAGTGTGGCCAGGAGCCGGTCGACGAAGACCAGCTTGTGTTTCGCCCCGGCGCCGTGGTCGCGACGCGAGCCCGGTCTGATGCCGTTCATGCCACAACGGGCCGACCCCTGAGACGAGTTCAGCGATCACCTCGGGCGTCACCCGTGTTCTGTCGGCTTCGGATGATCGCCGCACGTGCCCGGTTCCCCGCCACACAAACCATGATCGACGATTACAGCCTCGACACACCACCGCTAACCACGCACGAGCTCGTTAGATGAACGGACCGTCGAGTACCGCGTATTCACACCACGCCCCGATCGCGTACTGCTTCGAATACAGCCCGCCTTCCGCCACCTGCTCCGGAGACCATTCGTCCGGCCCCGGGTCGAGGTCCAGTACGCACCGTTCCGATGTGCAGTCCATTTTCAGTCCGTCCGAGAGGACGAAATATGTCTGCTGCACGCTGCAGGGGAATTGATATTCGAAGACGCCTCGAACAACGAGCTGGACCAAGCGCCATTCGTTGCCAGCCACCGTGTCCACCGCCTGGATGTCAAACGCGGCGAACCGGCCGGCCGCTCCCCCCCTGGGAAGATGCAGTCGAATCCCGGTTATCACACCGTCCTCGAAATTCCCAAATCTTTCCACGAATTTCTTCGAGTTCTCTGCGAAGAGCCTCACGAAGGTCATCTACTTTCCGTTCTCGAGCGCCGTCCGTCAGCGCTGCCTCGGCCTCAGGCCCCAGCCCGGAGGGAGGTCGGCCGCCGGCACGTGGGGAGCGCCGGGACCGTGCCCGGAAACAACGCCGGGCGTTTCGAAAACGTGCCCGTGCGGGCCGTCGGTTCCGGGGTGGGTCTTGAAGTCGAAGTGCCCGACGGCATCACCGTTCTCGTTGTAGATCGTATTCTGGACGGGCGTTCCGTCCTTCCCGGTCCTCGTGTAGACGGAATTCGGGGTCTGACCGGTCAGCGACTGACTTCCCACGCCTGAGGTGTGGCCGCCCGACGGCAATCCGTTCTCGTCGAGCGGCATCCGATAAGGCTTGCAGTTGTGAACGAGGACGGAAGTATTCCCCGCCAGCACATAGTACGTGTGCAGGTCATCCACCGTCAGGTTGTGGACCCGCTGGTGCTGGGTCCACGCACGCACGGCGCCGACCTGGACGTAGGAGCCGTTTCCGGTCTGCAGCAGCGTTCCGGGGACGATTTCCTTGGCGTAGAGCCACTTGCCGGGTCCGGGCGCCCAGAACGGGTGGTTGTCCGTCGCGACGACCTTGCCCGGATGTCCGTCGGGGTCGGTGACGGTGATCTCGACCAGGTTCTTCTGGCCCTCACCGGTGATGAGTGCAGTGACCGTGCGCGGGCCGGTCTCTCCGGTCACCGGGTCGGTGGCGATGACCTTGTCGCCGGTATGTACCCGGGCCATGGCCCTGGGGCTACCATCGGCCATCACAACCATGGTGTCCGGGGTGAAGCTGTTGCCGGTGGCGCAGCCCCCCGCCTTGGTGTCGGCGCCCTTGGAGGTCGATCCGCTGTCGGCCGGTTTCGGTGCGGGCGGGCTGTCAGCCGCCTTCGGTACGGGTGCGGTGTCGGCGGCCTTGGCCGTCGTCGCCGCGTCGCCGGCGTTGTTGGCGGTCTTGGCGGCCTGCGTGGCGTCGAGTGCCTTGTTGCCGTACTTGGCGGCGTTCGCCGCGTAGCCCGCGCCCGGGATGGCCGAGGCGGCGGAGAGGCCGGCGTTGACGTAGTCGCCTTCCGCGGCGTACCAGCCGGCGTTGGCCAGGTCGGCGGCCTCACCGACGACCGGGACCATGCCGACGACGTCGAGCGAGGTGTGGCCGATCGTCTTCCAGGACGGCATCTTCGGCCACTTGCCGGTCGGGTCGGTGAGCTTGACCGGGTTGTTGTGGGTGTAGGTGTAGGCGGCGAGGTTGCGCGGCTCGGCGATGCCGCCCGCCATGTCACCGTCGAGGTAGTCGGGCAGCGCCGGGTCGGTGCTCGCCCAGAGCTGGGTCCGTGGGTTGTAGTAACGGGCTCCGTAGTAGTAGAGCCCGGTCTCCGCGTCGAGTTCCTTGCCGGTGAACTGGTAGGGCGTGTCCGCCTGTCCGGTCCGTTCCTCCACCCAGGTCTCCCCGTACGGGAAGTACTCCAGGTGCTCGGTGACCTTGCCCTGCTTGTCGGTGACGTAGCCGGAGGAGCCGATGTGGTCGGCGTGGAAGAACTGCTGGGCGTCCTCGGAGCCGGTGGTCGCGACGGTCTTGGTCGTCACCCGGCTGTCACCGACGAAGACGTGCTTGTAGCCGGTGGTGTCGCGTTCGCTGTAGTACCGGTTCGGGTACAGCGAGAGTCCCTCCTCGCTCCGCTTGACCAGGCGGTCGCCCTTGTCGTCGTAGACGTAGGAGACGGTGGCGCCGGCGCAGCCGTTCGGGTCCTGCGCGAGGGTGCCGGTCGCCGTGTCCTGGGTGCAGACGAGGCGGTTCTCCTCGTCCCACACGTACTGCCGGCGCTTGTCGGCGACGCCGGTGTTGACCGTGCCCGTCAGGTTGCCGTTGGCGTCGTAGGCATGGCCGACCGGACCGACCTTGGTGGGGGCGTGCGGTGCGGTGCCGTCGTAGGCGTACGTGTAGGCGTAGGTGGTCCGGTCCTGGACGTCGATCGGGTTGGACGGGTCGTCGACCGGTTCGATCGGCCCGGCACTGCCGGCTTCGACCGGGAAGGCCGGGGTGCCGCCGGTGACCTCGTGGGTCTGCGTCTTGTTCGTCGTGTTGTGGATCGAGTCGTAGGCCAGGCTCAGCGTGTACGTGTTGACCGCATTGTTCTTGTCGGTGTACTGGCCGGACGCGGAGGTGAGCCGGTACTGGTCGTCGTATCCGTAGGTCTGGCTGCTCGGACCGCCGATGTCCCCGCCCTGCGGCACGTTGTTCGCCAGCGAGGTGATGTTGCCGATTTTGTCGTACGTGTAGCCCAGGTCCTGGAAGGCGGTTCCGCTCGGTGCCGCGGACTTCAGTGCTGCGAGTCGGCGGTCCTCGGCGTCGTAGGTGTAGGTGGTGCGCACCCCGTTGCCGGTCTGCTGCAGGATCTTCTGCCCGAACTTGTCGTAGTCGACCCGGTCCAGGTACGTGTAGCTGGTGCCGTTCTTCGATCCGGTGGCCCGGCCGACCTGGCCGCCCGAGTCGTAGTCGTAGGTCAGGACCTCGCCGTCGGGATAGGTCATCTGCAGCACGCGGTTGAAGGCGTCGTAGCGCCAGGCGGTGGTGTAGGTGCGCGGGGCGTCGCGGACCGCGGTGATCGTGCGGGTCTCCTGGATCACCTCGCCCAGCGCCCCGTAGGCGCGCTTCACGGTTCCCGCCGCGTCGCGGATCGCGGTGACGCGCGAGGCCGCGTTGTCCGGTGCGCCGGGGGCTCCGTACTCGTAGGAGACGTTGTTCTCCGGGAACGTCGGGTAGCGGATGGCCTTCAGCCGGGAGTACTCGTAGTCGTACTCGACGGCCTTGGCCGCTGCCCGCAGGTTCGCGGTGACCTTCGAGGTGACGTTCCCGGCGAGGTCGTAGCGGGTCTCGGTGCGCCCGGCGTCCGGGCTGTCGAACGAAACGCGGCGTCCCAGTGCGTCGTAGCCGGCGCGCGTGACGTTGTTCTTGTCGTCGGTGATCGTCGTGATCTGGCCCATGGGGTCGTACGCGTAGCTGGTCCAGATCGCCGAGGAGCCGTTGAACTCCTTCACCGAGGTGGTGGCACCCCGGACGTCGGTGTAGGTGCGGCGCTCCTTGCCGTTGCCGTCGGTCACCGTCCGCTCGAAGCGAATCGTGCCCGCCCTGTCCTCGCCGAAGCCGTATCCGGTGCTGGTGGTGACTCCGTCCGGTTGCACGGTCCTGACCGACCGGTCCAGGACGTCGAAGGTTTCCTTCGTGGGCGCCACGGAGTCGAAGGAGGCGTTGAACGCGGTGTTCGCGGCGCCCTTGTCCTCGGTCACCGGGTAGTACTTCTCCACGGCTCGGCCGAGGTGGTCGAACTTCAGCCGGCCGGAGACCGTCATGGCCTCGGTGGGCTCGGCCCCTGGTGAGGCGGACACCGAGGCGTCCTTCTTGGTCTGCAGGACGCGCTTGAGGCCGTCGGTGAAGGTGACGGTGTCGATGGTGTCCTCGCGTACGCCCGAGGCGGCACGGTCGAGGTGCTTGGTCGTGGCGTACGGGACGGCCGCCTCGGGGTGGTACTCGAAGGTGATCGTGGCCTGGTCGCCGTCCTGCTCGTAGGGTCCGGTCACCTTGTCGAGCCGGCCGACGCTGTCGTAGGACATCCGGAGCGGCTGGCCGTTGTGGTCGGTGTTCAGCTCGGGCAGGCCGTACTTGAGGTCGTACGCCGTGGACGAGCGGTAGCCGAAGCTGTCCTCGACGGACTCGACGTGCACGCCGACGGTGGTGTCGTAGCCGTACTCCAGCTTGTAGCGCTGCCCTTGTGCGTTCGCCGGGCCGGTCACCGATTTCAGGTTCCCGTCGGGGTGGTACGTCAGGTCGGAGACGGCCGCGGTGTCGTCGTCGAGGTACTCGCGTGTCTGGCTCACGGTGCCGGTCGCGCAGTCGACGGTGGCCTCGCGGTGGCGCAGGAGTGCGCCGGTGGCCGCGGCCTTCTGCCGTATCGCGTCGGCGATGCCGACGAGGTGCCGGTCGCGGCACTGCGTGTCGGAGCCGCTGTACGCGTAGACGGTCTCCAGGTCGTCCGCGGTGCCCTCGTCACCCGCGTCGAAGGTGCGGACGACGTTGCCGTACTCGTCGTAGGAGAGGTCGGTGAAGGTGGACTTCCCCGCGACGGCCGCGCCTTCGTAGTACTTGTCCTCGATGCGGGTGAGCTGCGGGAAGACGGTGGCGGTCCGGCTCTTCGGGTCGGCTTCCTCGCCCGTGGTGGTGTCGGTCAGCCGGTAGGTGTGGAGTGTCTCGCGGTACGGACGGCCGGCGCCGTCCTCGGTCAGCGTGCGGGCGAGCAGGCCTCGGCTCACGTATCCGTCGGTGCGGTACTCGTCGGTGACCGTGCGGCGGACGGTGTCGTCCGCATCGGTGTCGCGGTCCTCGGTCACCACACGGCCGAAGCCGAGGAACTCGCGCTCCAGCCGGTCGTAGCGCCCCTGCTCGTAGCGGTAGGTCGTGAGCCGGGTGTCGGCACCGTCGCCCGTGAGCCCGTCGAACACCGAGGTGCGGGACAGCACCCAGCGGCTCTCCGGCATGGCGGCGGTGTTGCCCGATCGGGTGTAGTCCAGGTCGATCCTGGCGCCCATCGGGCGCGACACCGAGCGCAGCAGGTTGGTGCGTCCGGCCTTGTTGACCGCGACCAGGAGTTCGTCGTCCCGGGTGGACTTGACGTGGTCGGCCAAGCCGTCGCCGTTGACGTCCCGCAGGCTGGTTTCGGCCCGGCTGATGCCGGTGGACGCGTTGGCACCGGGGTTGAAGACGAAGACGCCGACGGGAGTGGGCAGGCCGACGGTGAAGTAGACGCCCGCGCCGAGACTGGCGTTCTTGTCGACGGCGATCTGGGGGAAGCTGCCGCGGAAGGGGGTGGGCGCGGTGAAGCCGGTGCCGGTGTTGACCGCGACCTTGATCGGGTTGGTCCCGTCGGTGAACACCCGGTCGGTGAGGCCGTCGCCGTTGACGTCCGTCATGCTCGTGCTGGTGTACGAGGTGCCCAGCTCGGCGGAGAGTCCGCCGGCGAAACCGTAGCGGTCGACGTTGAACCCGAGGTTGACGCCGACGTTGCGGGTGGACGCGTCGTTGATCGCTCCGGCCGGCCAGGGTTCGCGGGCGGCGAAGGAGTAGCCGAGGTTCAACTGGACGTCGCCGTTGGAGAGCACCTTGTCCGGAAGCCCGTCCCCGTTGATGTCGAGCAGGTCGACGCGGACGTCGGACTCGCCGCCGCCGAGGCTGCCGCCGATGCCGAGCGACGGCTGGACCGAGCCGGTGGTGGCGGTGTTGGCGCTGGTACCCGCGTCGGGTGCGGCCATGCCCAGGGCACTGGCGATGGTGGCGGTCTCGCTGCCCGCGGAGAGCGACACGTTGCCGGAGACGTTGTCCGCCTCGCGGACGTTGCCGCCGAGGGTGCCGCGCGTGGCGCCGAGCGCGCCGGTCATGTCGGAGAACTGGATCTCCTTGGCGCCCACGACGTCGGGGTAGCCGTCGCCGTTGAGGTCGAGGTAGTCGACCGAACCCGCGGTGATCCCGCCGACCACGGTGCCGCCGAACGGGCCGGCCGCGAGGGTGGCCGACACCTGCCCGGTGACACCGCGGCGCATCACCGCCCGGTCGCCCGCCACGTCGGCGTCGGTGACGACGTCGATGGTGTCCGCGCCGAGGCGGGAACTCGTCGCCATCGCGGCGGTGACCCAGGAGGACTCGTCCTGGGCGGCCCAGCCGCCCTTGGCGGGAACGGGGGCGAACACCGCGAGACGCGGCATGGCGAGCCGGGGGTTCGCGGCGAAAGGCGCGACGTCCGCTTCCTTGGGCTCCTCGGGGAGGGCGTCCTTGAAGCTCTGGTCCAGCGTGAGTTCGGCCTGCTTGATCGGCTGGGTGGCACGGGCACGGTTGGCCTGGTAGCCGATCACGCCCCAGCCGCGGTAGGGCTGGGCGAAGGCACCCTGCCCGACGGAACCGTGCATGGCGCTGGGCGCCGGGGTGAAGGTCGGCCAACTGGAGGTCACGTCGTAGGTGACCGACGCGGACTGGCCGACGAGCGAGCCGAGCAGTCCGGTCTCCGTCGTGGAGTAGTCGATGTAGAGCTCGTCGCCGGCGGTGACCGGCACGGTCAGGTCCAGGTTCGTGCTGCCGAAGTAGGTGTCCTTGGCTTTGAAGATCCGCTTGCCGAGCAGTTGCCCGCCGCGTTTCTTCACCGTGAACGCGATCGGGGCGTCACCGAGGAGTCCGAAGTTGAGGGATATCTTCGGCCGCACCTTCAGCTGGCCGGTCCTGGTCGCCTTGTAGGTCTGCTGCGGCGCGGTGAGGGTGTCCGCCGGGAACATGGTCATGTCGTACGGCGGGGTGATCACCAGCGTGGGATCACCCTTGGCGTCGACGACCGACTCGACTCCCTGCGCGGCCGTGTAGTGCGCCTTCGGAGCCCAGCTCACCGCCGAGGGGTCGATCGGGGAGTCGGTCTTCAGCTTCCACGACATCTTCTCGAACATGCTGACCGGGATGCTCACGTCGATCGCGGTGGTGCCGGTCGACGCGGCGGGCAGGACCTTGCGGTACACCTCCGAGGGGGCGTGGACGCCGTTGCCCTTCTCGATCACGACGGTCACGTCGTCCGAGGTCGCCTTGGACTTGACCACGTCACCGGTCAGTCGCAGCGTGCCGTTCACCGGGACGGTCACCAGGGACGGCCTGCCGCCGAAGGTGAAGTCCGTCGACGCGCGGAACACGGTGCTCGCCAGCCCGTTCGCGTCCGTACTAGCCGGCAGGTCGGTGTAGGTGATCTCCGGGTCCCACGCCACGGTGTCGTACTTGCCGTCCAGGATGGACTGGGTACGGAAGTACAGCGCGTCGCCCTTCTTCACCGGAATCGACGCCACGTTGCCCGGGGTGAACTCGGTGTGGTCGTCGGGTCCGATCCGCTGCGCCCAGAGTTCGGTGTCCTTGTGCTGGATGGTGACCCGCACGCCGTCGGCCTTGGTGTAGGCCGCCCGCGCCGGCGAGGGGTCCTGGGTCAGCTGCACGTCGCCGTCCACGCGGACGTTGCCGTCGAACGGCGCGACCCAGCGGCGCACCGTGTCCAGGAGCGGCGAGTTGTCCACCTGCTGGTTGAACTGGGCGGTCTGATCACCGACGATCTCGCCGGTCACCGCGCCGGCCCCGATCGGCACCGGGGTGCGGGTGGAGTCCGCGCTGTAGGCGGGTTGCCCCTGGGCGTCCAGGTAGCCGAAGAGCACGCCGCCGTTGTTCACCAGGTCGGTAATGCCGTCGCCGTTGACGTCGCTGAAGAACCGGTCCGAGGTGGTCGTGGTGCCCACGAAGTCCAGCTGGGCCGAGGTGGTGAGGACGTACGACTCGACGCCGATGGTGCCGGACAGCGTGCGCTCGGTCGAGATCCCCGGAAGGCCGGTGAGCTTGATCGGCGTGTCGCCGAACTTCGGCTCACCCCCTGGCCTGGCCAGATTGGGCCGGTAGAACACGTCCTTGTTCTTGCGGAACACCTTGTCCGGCAGGTTGTCGCCGTTCACATCGGTCAGCGTCGACAGGCCGTCGGACTGGCCCGCGCTGAAGCCGACCTTCAGCCCGACGGAGCCCTCCTTGGTCGGCAGTCCCTGCACGTTGTAGCCCGCGAACAGGTGCGCGCCGAAGTTGGCCGACGTGTTCGCCGAGATCGTGCTGGCCTCGCCTTCGCGGATGTTCACCCCGAGGTCGTCGTCCGGCACCGACCACCCCGCCGCGTCGGCGAACGCGTCGTAGTTTCCCGACCGATCGCGCACGTCGTCGAAGTAGTCGAACGTGTGGGTGTTGAACAGCTGGTTGCTCTCGCTGAACTGCGACACCGAGGTGAGCAGCGTCTTGGCGAACGCGCCGGTCCGGTAGTTCAGCTCGTAGGCGCGGATCAGCTGGTCGTCCAGCTTGACCTCGACGCGCCGCAGCAGGTCGGCGGTGACCTTCTTGAACCCGTACCTGGCGTCGATCCGCACGTCCGCCCGGCGGGGCTCGCCGCGCTCACGGTCCCGGACGAACGTCACCGAGTACCTGCCGTCGGTGTCGCCGCGGCCGGTGTAGGTGATCTTCTGCGGGTACAGGTCGCTGCCCGGCACCGTGGAGCCCCTCGTGCCGCCGTCGGCCACCTTGGCGTACCGGTAGCGCAGGACGTTGTCGTTGCCGTCGCGAACCTCCCGCGCCGCCCAGGTGGCGACGCGGCCCTCGCCGTCGGCCAGCGTGCTGTCGGTCGTGCCGCCGAAGACCGTGCGGACACCCTGCTTGTCGGTGACCTCCCACCAGTAGTTCGCGGGGCTGTCACCATGGCGCACGATCCGGTCGAACGAGCCTTCCACCCGGGAGTGGAACACCTTTTCCGCGGTGCGCGCCTGCAACGCGCCCCGGTGCGCCACCGGGGTCAACTGCTCGCCGTTGAGCAGGTAGGTCTCGGTCTCAAGGCCGGCGTCGTAGCGCGGTACACCCCACCGCGTGTCGACCGTGATCACCGGGGTGGTGAGGTCCCACCCCACACCGAGCCACCCGTTCGCCCCTGACGAGTTGTAGGTGAGGGACAGACTCGGCTCCAGGCCCGAGCGCCCCTTCGGCACCTCCAGGGGGTACGACAACCTCGCGTCACCGCTGTTGTTCGCCGCAGGTGCCTCGATCAGGTTCACCCCGGAGCCGGGATCGGCCGCCTTGATGTCCTTGATCTGGTTCGGGTTGAACGACGTACCCTCCGGCCCCTCCGGCCCGGTGACCGCCGCCCCGGCGTCCGGCACCGCCGCGGCAACGCTGCGCAGCAGTTCGGGCGAGGTCATCCCCGACATGGTGAGCACCATGGCCAGAATGATGGTCACGGCCGTTCGGCCGCGGACCACGCGATGGACAGTCATCAAAGAGCCCCCGTACCGTCGGACGTCCCCGAAGCGCGAGTCGTCCAACGACCCCCACCCCCTGCGCTACCGAACGGTAGTTTCCGGGCGGGGTCGTTCGTACAGGCTTTCCGGACAAGACCCGGCCTGTGCGGTCACGATCCGGCAACGGGAGTTCCGGCCGGTCCGAGGGGGCAATCGTCCAGTGAAGCCCCCATGACCCGATCTTCGTCATCGCCTCCCTCCTCGTCGACGAACGCATCGACTCCCCCCAACACGCAGAAGCCAACGCATGGATCGGGTCGGGATACAACCTGGGATCGGCGACAGGGGGCGGCTCTCGGCGGTCAGCTTTTGGCCTTCACCGGCCCGCGAACCGTTGCCGCCGCGCTCGCTGGGCTGACGGCCGTCACATCGCTGCTCGCGCGCCGACTGCCCGAGCAGACGCCATCGGCCAGTGGAGACACGGACCCGGAAATGTCCCTGCCAGCACCTGGCGACTCGTCCAGCGACGCAGCGCAGCCCGGTTAGCACCGTCGATCAGGCCCTCGATCTGGTCAAAGACGCGTGCACCGTGTCTTCGGCTGTCGGCACCGCGTCGATGTCTGGAGCCGCGGGCACGTGCACTCCTGTCAGGGAGTCTTCAGAGGTTGTCCGTCGTCGGCCCGGGACCGGCCGGCGTGCCGGGGGGAGAGGTGGTTCTCCAGGGCGTCCAGCCCGAACGGCGTGAACACGAGCAGTCCCGGCATGAGCAGGGCGATCACGACCATGACGCCTCCGGATGGAGTGGTGATCGTGGCCAGGTGATGAGCGGTTCCGAGTACTGGATGACGGCTCGGTGCTCGAAGGGTGAACATCGACGGGAAGCGCCCCTGAGGTCTCGTTACCTGCCGGTAGCGTCGAGGGCTGCGACGGAGCGCCGAAGAAATGCAGAGCGGGGAGGGGCTCGCCCAGAAGATCTTCGGCGGGGTCGGGATCCTCGCCGGAGGCGTCATCGGCCTCGGAGGGGTCGCGCTCCTGGTCACGGTCATCAAGCATCGGAACGACGACTAACCGGGAAGGCCACGAGGCGGGCCGGGCGAGGAACGCGGTCGGCGCGCGTTGCGTGAGCGTGGAACGGCGGCGGTCATGACCATCGTGGACAGCTGGGGCTGTGCTGCCGAGCGCTCTCGTCGTTCGCGGGCCGCCCGGAGCGTCCGCCGTTCCGGTCACCGGTTCGGTGGCTCGCTTCTGGATGCTGCCGGTCAGTCGAGCCAGTGCCAACGCCTTCCCCAGGGGGGCAGGTCGTCCCATCGATATCCGCATCGGCATGTCAGTTCGGTGCAGGGGCCGCGGCCCCCGAATTTCAGGTGGCTCTTGTGGTCGCAGAAGAGGCACGGTGAATCCCGCACGACCGCTCGGGGGGCCTCGGCGGGTTTCTCGGCGGGTTTCTCGGCGGGTAAGGGTTCCGAGGGCTCACGGAGTTCCGGGACCGCGGGAGGCTCGGGCGGAAGGTCCGTCCGGCCAGAATTCAGGCTCGCGTACCGGCCGGAGTGCGTGGCCCTCCGCCGCGAGGACGAGGCGCGAACGGACAGCGCACCGCTGACCGACAGCGCAACCCCCAGCACCACGAGTACGACCACGACGGCCGCCCGCGCTTCCGTGCTTCCCCCTCGGGAACGAGGGTCTTCGGCGATCCTTCCCCTCCGAGATCCGTCACACGCCCGAGGTCACCATCAGGCAAGGGCGCGTTCGTGGAAAACGCGTCACCGCGGTGAACGCGGCCCCCGCCATCGCCGGCATCCGCACACCGAGGAAGCGGCCGACGCCGGCACCCCGGATCGTCGTGACGACGCCCGCGACGAGCGGATCGGCGTTGATCAGAACGGCGATCGTCGCGGCATCGAGCCCGGTCGCGGCACCGTCACACGTCCCGTGTGCATCACGAGCACGTGCCGGAGCCCCAGCACCGCGAGCCGCCCGGAACCGGCCCGCTGTCCGCCCTACGCAGGCATCGTCACGTCGACCGCCGGCCTATCGGGCGAAGTTCGCAGCGATCCGCTGCTGGATGTAGTCGGCCGCGGTGATCGGCGGGTAGCGGCCCTCCGGGCCCTCGATCACCACGTCGCGGTCGGCCTGCGCGAAGAACGCGATGCTGTGGCGGGCCGACCGGTCGTCGCCGGGCCCCGGCGACCTGACCCGGTGGAAGTTCGACGGGAGCCGGTCGTCACTCCACCGCATCAGCATGTCCCCGATGTTGCAGGTGATCACGGAGTCCGCCGGCTCGACCGGCGTCCACTCCTGCGCCTCGGCCTCCTTGCCCGGGCACACCTGCAGGCCGCCCTGCCCGTCCCGCTGGAACAGCAGCGTCAGGCAGTCGAAGTCGGTGTGCGCCCCCGCCCGCCACACGTTCGCGGGGATCACGGCGTCGTCGGGCACGGCGAAGTAGTGCAGCATCCGCAGGGTCGACTGGTACTGCGGGCTCGCCGGGTCGTGGGCACGCGCGAAGAAGCCCTCGGGCAGCCCCAGCCTGTCCGCGAAGCAGGACAGCACCCGCATCGCCAGGTCCCGGCAGCGCGCCTCGAACGCCAGCACGCGCTCCTGGAAGCCGGGCAGCGCGTCGTCCGGCCACAACCCCTCCATGTGCGGGCGGGTCACCTGGTACGACTCCTTCTGGTCGGGCGTCCCGATCGAGGGACGCACCTGGGTCATCGACTCCCAGCCGGAGTTGAGCCCCTTCTTCAGCGCGTGCCGCGCCTTGGTCTCCTCCGGCAGGGCGAAGAAGGCCTCGGCGTCGGCGAACGCGCTGTCCACGGCGCCGGGTTCGATGCCGTGGTTGACCAGCTGGAAGAAGCCGATGTCGGTGGCGGCGGCCCACAGTTCCTCGGTGACCTCCGCCTTGCGGCGCTCGAAGTCGGTGAGGTCGATGCGGCGGATCTCCCGGGCGGACGTCTCCGTCCCGGCCCCGCCCATGCGGGTCTCCTTGGTCAGCTCGTCCAGTGTGTACGTGGTGTTCGTCATCGCGGCTGTCGCTCCTCTGACAGGGAGTTGCGTACGGGATGCAGTCACCGCCCCTGCGATCCCCAGCACGGGCACTCAGACGCCCGCGTGCACGGTCACGGCGGGCCCCTTCGTGGGCCCGGCGCCGTGGGCTGGTGCGGGCCCCGGTCGCCGGGGCCCGCACGCGATGTGCTCAGCCTGCACGGTCTGTGTTACCGGTGGGGATCGTGCTGTTACGCGGCCGTAAAGCTCCGGGCGATGCCGGTCGAGGTCTCGGGGCTCCGCCGGTCAGTCGCCGCGGGAGCCCCACCGGGCGAGGCCTGCCGCCAGCTCCCGCGACGGCAGCCGGACGTGTTCCCCGTCGCGTACCAGCACCTCGCCCCCGACCAGCACGGCCGCCACCGTCCTGCTGCCCGCACACGTCAAGAGCGTCGCCCCCGGATCGTGGACCGGAAGGCAGGCGTAGTCCCGGTCGAAGCGGTGCAGGACGAGGTCCGCCCGCATCCCCACCCGCACCGCGCCGTCCGGGTTCTCCTCGATCCCGAGCACCCGGTTCGCGCCGCCCGCCGCCATCGCGAACATCTCGGGGAACCCGAACAGGTCCGCCTTGCGGTGCGCGGCCCGCTGCAGATACGCGCCGATGCGCAGCGCCTCCAGGATGTCCTGCGTGTCGTTGCTGGCGGCCCCGTCGACCCCGAGACCGACACTCAGGCCGGCCTCCAGCATCTCGGGCACCGGTGCGATCCCGCTGCCGAGCCGCATATTGCTCAGCGGGTTGTACGAGACACCGACGCCGTACCGGGCGAGGGTGGCCCGCCCCTCGGCGTCGAGCTCCACGCAGTGCACGGCGAGCAGCCGCTCCCACAGGAACCCGGCCCGCTCCAGATACTCGACGGCGCCGGCTCCCGTACGGTCACGGCACATCGTGTCGTCCGTGGTCGTCTCCAGCAGGTGCAGCGAGACGGGCAGCCCGCGCTCCTCGGCGTACGCGCGCACGGCGCCCATGCCCTCCGGCGTCAGACACCGCGGATTGGGCACGGCCACGCCGACGTCCACCCGGCTGCCGCGCGCCCGCGCGATCAGCTCGTCGGTGTGCGCGAGGGCCTCCTTCAACGGCTGCATCAGCCGCGGATCGAAGCCCCACTTGCGGCTCGGGTCGGCCCGGTCGGCGACGCCCCGGCACAGCACGGCCCGTACACCGCTGTCCTGGAGGGCCAGGAGCACGGCCTCGTGCACCTCGGGCGACGGGTGCGGCCACATGTGCTCGACGAGTGTGGTGGTGCCGCTGCGCAGGGCCTCGGCCGCCGCGGCGGCGGCGGTCGCGTAGGCCCGCTCGGGCGTGAGCAGCGCCGCTTCGTCGCCGACGGCGTTCAGCCACGCGAGCAGCCCGAGCCCCTCGCCGATGCCGCGCAGTCCCGCCTGGAAGAGGTGGGTGTGGGTGTTGACGAGGCCGGGTGTCAGGTGTCCGCCCCGCCCGTCCAGGACGTCCCCCGCACGGGGCAGTTCGCCGTGCGGGGAGATGGCGGTGACCCGCCCGTCGGCGATGTGCACGTCCCTCCCGGGCAGCCAGCGGCCCCCGCTGTGGACGGTGACGTCCGTGATCGTCCCGAGTGTCATCGGCCGGACTCCTTCCGGAGGCGGGTGGCGTCCGTGTGGTGGAAGAGCAGGTTGAGCAGGAAGGCCACGATCCCGGTGACGGCGATGCCGCTGTCCAGGACGGTGCGCAGGTACGGGGGCAGCGGCGCGTAGAAGTCCGGTGCGCCGACGGGGATCATGCCGAGGGCGAAGGCGAGGGCGACGCTCAGCAGGTTCCGCGGCCGGGTCAGGTCGGCGCGCGCGAGGATGCGCAGCCCGACCGCACCCACGGTTCCGAACATGACGAGCGAGACCCCGCCGAGGACCGGTCCCGGCACGGCGGCAACGGCGGCCCCGAGGACGGGCACGAACGCGAGCACCATCATCAGCGCTCCCGACAGTGCCACCACATGGCGGCTCTTCACGCGGGTCACGCTCACCAGCCCCACCGACTGGCCGAAGGTCACGATGGGGAAGGAGGCGAGCGCCCCGGACAGCACGGTGGCGGCTCCGTCCGCGCGAAGCGCCCGTACGACGGTGGGCGCGTCGTCGCCACGGCCGACGATCTGGCCGACCGCGAGGGTGTCGCCGACGGACTCCACCATGTTCACGAGCTGCACGACGAGCATGGCCGCGACGGCGGGCACCACGAACGTGGGCGCTCCGAAGGCGGTCGGGTCGGGCGCCGTGACGAGGCGCGCGTCCGCGACCCCCGAGCCGTCGAAGAGTCCCAGGGGCAGCGCGGCGAGGGTGCCGGCGGCCATGGCGAGCAGCACCGAGAACCGGGCGACCGCGGGCGGCGCGAAGCGCTCCACGACGACCACGAGCAGGACCGTCCCGGCGGCGAGCGCGAGTCCGCGGCCACCGTTGCCGTCGGCCCCCTCCCCGGCGACAAGACCGGCCGCCGAAGGCACCAGCGAGAATCCGATTACGGCGATGACCGTCCCGGTGACCAGCGGCGGGAACAGATGCAGGCAGCGCCCGAACCAGGGAGCGACGGCCAGCGTCACCAGGCCGGACACGACGGTGGCCCCGAACACGGCGGCGAGCCCGTGCTGCTGCCCGATGAGGATGGCCGGGGTGATCGCGGTGAAGGTGGAGCCCATCACGATCGGCAACCGTGCCCCGAACCACTTCAGACCCAGCGACTGCAACACGGTGGCGACCCCGCTGACCAGCAGGTTCGCGCTGATGAGCAGCCGTATCCGGTCCTCGGGCAGATGGAGCGCGGTGCCCACGAGCAGCGGCATCGTGGCCATGCCCGCGTAGGCGACGAGCAGGTGCTGCAGGCTCAGCGGCACGAGCCGCCGCCATGGCGGCCGTACGTCGACGGGGTGGGGTCCCGGGTGTGCGGGCGCGACGGCATGCTCGACAACAGCCATCGTTCCTCCTCGCAGCTCGGCGGAAGACGGCTGGTTAGCGTCCGGGTGAGTCCCGCGCCCGGACGCGCACCGGCCGTTGCAGCCATGACCGGTGTGGAGGTGACGGTAGGGAGGCGGTGTTTCGGCCGCGTTGCGCCCAGGAAACCGCGGCGTACCCGAAGGGCACGGCGCGGACGGGGTTCTACGACGAGACCGCCGAGTCCTGCGAAGCCGCCGTCACCCTCGCCTCGCTCCTGATGCGGGCCTGACATTCAACGACAGAGCCTGGCCCCCTGTTTCGTCAAGGTCCATCCCCGCGGGCGCCGGAAGCAGCGGACTGCACATCGGACCTCGATGATCGTCACGGGTCGATCCCTGTGGGTGCGGGACGCAGCGCACTCCTGGCGAGGCAGGGGTCGAGGCGCGGGTGTATGCGGATCGACGTTGTTCGGACGTGCCGGCTTCGCACTGCTCCGCAAGCGGGTCCTCCTCGCCCCGTGACCGATGTCAGTGGCTCCTGGAACCATGCCTTCGTCCGAGACAGCCGTATCAGGAGCGATGCATGGGAACGTGGGGAACCGGCCCCTTCGACAGCGATCTCGCCGCAGACTTCGTCGAGGAACTCGAAGGACTCACCCACCAGCAGGTCGTCGACGTGCTGGGGCGGGCATTCCAGCGAGTCACCGGCTCGGGAGAACGCGTCGACGGCGGAGACGGGGCCGAAGCCGTTGCCGCCGGCGCTCTCGTCGCCAGCACCCTCCCGGACAGCCCCATCGTGATCGAACCGGACGACGGCCCCAGCCAACCGCTGCCCGAACTGCCGGCCTGCCTGCGCGCGTCGGCGAGACTCGCACTGGACCGGGTTCTCCAGGACGGATCAGAAATGGCGACCGGCTGGGTGGACAGCGCCGACGCCGACCAGTGGCGCCACGAAGTACGACAGATCCTCGAAGCACTCGAAACACCCACCGATCACTAACCGTGACCACTTCACGGAAGCCGCGCCAGAGCCCGAGAACGGACAGCAGATGTTCACGACTTCGGGCAGCGCCATAGGACGCCGTTGTTCTCATGCTTCGTGAGATGACCTTGCACGACGACGGATCCCGGTGGCCGTTCTTGATGTGCGCATCGACTCCGGACGGCGAAACAGGGATGCGAAGCAGCAGCCCGGAGAACTACAACGAGGGGATGACCGTCTTCCTCTGTTCCAAGTGCGGCACCGCGATCACGCCAGAGCTGGTGGAGCTTGCCGCTGTCCCTGACCTCTCCGTCGGGGAGCACGACCGGGACAAGGAGACGCGCCGGGCACCTTCCACCATTCCGCGGGGCCGCTACGCGATCGAGCCCGAGCCGTGGGGACCCCCTTACGTCGTGCAGGAGAACCAGAAGGACCCGAAGCCGGCTCAGCCACGGGGGCCTCTGGTCTGCCGCGAAGAAGGCTTCGTCATCTCGGCGGGCAGCCGACAGACAGTCCTGGTGCACCCCGACGACGCCGCCGGCCTTCAGCCGTTGCCCAACGGGGAGAACAGCACTGGGTGCTGCGGACCGGCAGGCGACGAGGGACTCAACCGAGCCTGCCCCTGCGGTGCTCCGGTCGCTACCCTCGCGGCCGACTGCCTCGGACCCTACGAACTGCACCTCGACCCTGTCCGGACCTACGCGTTCTCCCAGTAGGACCCCGACCTTCGCCGGAGGACCCGCTCGCCCCGCCGTTCCGCCGAACGATCGGCACACACGACACCGCCGGCCAACGTTCGGTTCCAGCGAGGCTTCACTGCCTCCCGGGCTGGTGAATGAACGCCGCCCGAACTCGGGTTCTGGCTCACTTCTCGTGAAGCCGTACCGGTCCTAGGTGTCCGAGGTCGGCGAGCCCGGAGAACCAGCGGGTCGACGGTTTGCTCCGGCAGGAGACACCGGTCCGGTCGACGCGACTTCACGAAAGTGGTGCCAGAACCCGAGAGATGACGTCACTGTGCGGGGCGGTCCGCCCCTCGACGGAGGGACGGGTGGGCCGCCGGTCCTGTCTATGCTCGGACCCATGGCACTGGAATGGGAACAGATCATCGTCGACTCCGCCGATCCCGTCGCTCTCGGGCGCTGGTGGGCCGAGGCTCTCGGCTGGGTAGTGGTCGACGAATCCGAGGAGATCATCGAGATCCGGCCCGAGCCGGACAAGATGCCGGGGCTGCTCTTCGTGCCTGTCCCCGAGGGCAAGACGTCGAAGAACCGGCTCCACCCCGACTTCCGCCCCGACGACCAGGAGGCCGAGGTCGCGCGGTTGCTCTCCCTCGGTGCCCGGCGTGCCGACACCGTGCAGGACGAGCAGCACTGGGTGACCCTCCTCGACCCGGAAGGCAACGAGTTCTGCGTTCTGGGTGAGCGGAAGAGCTGAGGGCGGCGGGTCGTCGGAGAGGAGCCTGCGGAGTCGGCCGGCCTTGGCGGGCTCCTCGGCTCGTGCCCGGGGGGCGAACCGGTAGGAGTCGGTGCCGGTGAAGATCCGGGGCACCGTGTGCCGCTGCTTGCGCGGCGCGTCCAGGTCCGCCCTCAAGATCCCGTCGATCACCGCCTTGTACGGATCCAGCCTCGCGCACAAAGCCAAGGGGTCCGTCCCCGCCGGTGCGGGGAGCAGTTCGCGGCGGACCGGTCGCTGAAGATCACCCCGGGTCCAGGCCCGCGCGCACGGGGAGCAGGGACAGGAACTGTCAATCGGGTGCCGCGAAGGGGGATGCCGCAGCGGAGGGACGGGCTCGGGTCGTTGAGCGGCTCGGCATGTGCTGTCTCGTCGTCCGAGGCGGCCGGCGTCCGGTAGTCGCCGTGCTGGGTGAGATGTTCGCGATGTCGGTCGATGAGTACGTCATACTCGTCGGCTTGCCTGAAGCGTGTTGCAGAAGGCCGTGTCCGGGCAGGTCAGGGGCGGTTTCGGGGCCAGTCCGGGCACGCTGCCATGGCGTGGTTGTGCGTGGGGGCGACGGTCTGGGCCGCGTGGTGGAGTCCGTTGCCGCGTCGGCGGCGGTCGCGGAGGGGCTTGCGGTGCTTCGTGTGGGCGAGGGCGTGCTCGTCGCGGGCCCTGGTTTGTCGGTGTTCGGCGTTGTCCTCCTCGCCGGGTAGCAGGGGCCGGGCCGGGCGTTCGCGGTGGTGCCGGGCGCCGGGCGGGGCGCCGCGGCCACGCGTTTCGTGTCGGCGTCGGTGATGGCCCGCGCGTTCGCTGAGAACCGGTAGTTGCGTGAGGGCGCGCCGGTCTTGCGGTCGCGGGCCGGGGTCGGGGTGAGCGAGTGCCGGTCGGGAGGTGCTTTCGCGCCTTCTGTCACTGCCCTGTTTGGGTGGCGGGCGGTGAGGGCTGTGTCCCGGTGCAGTGGGGCGAGGCGATCACCACCGCGGAGCGGGCCGATCAGGGTGTCGACCGGAAACGAAATGTCTGCCGTGGTGGCCGGCCTGCCGTCCACGGCAGGGGTGGTCCTGTTGGTACGGGCGGGTCGGGCCCGGTGCGTAGCGCCGCTCCCGGCCCTGTGGGGAGGGTGTGATGTGCACGGTCCTGGCGTCCTGCTGGTGGGGGCGCGGGTGTTGCCGTCGTGGTCCGTCAAAGTGCATCGCCTGTTCATCCCCGCGCCGCCCGCGAACGTCCGTTCGACGCGAGAGTCCGTCTCGACTCGTAGAGATCGTTTCGGGGAGGGAACTTGCGTACACCGAGGGCCGTTGTGGGCCTGGCCGTCATGGCCGGGGTACTGGCGGCAGCACCCGCACAGCACGCGTGGGCGGACGGAGCGGTCCGGTCGGCCGCCTCGGGCGCCGTGGCGGCGGATCCGGTCTCCGTCCACCGGGTCGGTGGCGCCAACGCCGTCGACACCGCCGTCAAGATCTCGCAGCAGCACTGGAGGTCGGCCGGCGCCTCCACCGGCAACGCCGCCGACGCCGTCGTGATCGTGCGCAAGGACAGCTACTACGACGGGATCCCCGCGATCCCGCTGGCCACGAACAAGCGCGGTCCGCTCCTGATGACGGGGGCCGCGGCTCTGGACCCGCTCACCGCCGACGAGATCACGCGCGTCCTGCCCACGGGGAAGACCGTCTACATCGCCGGTGGCGTCGGGGCGGTGAGCGCCGAGGTGGAGACCGCCGTCAAGAACCTCGGCTACACCACCCGGCGCTTCGCGGGAACGGACCACTACGACACGGCCCTGCGCATCGCCCGGGACGGCATCGTCACCCCCAAGCACGTCGTCATCGCCTCGTCCAACGACTGGAAGGACCCCGTCAGCGCGGCCTCCGCCGTCGCCGCGGCCGGAGGGGCCATCGTCCTGTCCAACGGGAACACCCTGGCGGCCGGGGTCAGGACCTGGCTCGACGGCCTGCCGGCACAGGTCACCAAGAACACGGTGGGCGGTCCCGCGCGCAACGCCTACGGCAGCACCGACGGCGCCATCGTCGGCACCGACGCCTACGAGACCAACGCCATGGTCTCGGAGCGGTTCACACCGAACCCGGCCCGCGTCGCCCTCACCACGGCGAGCAGCTTCACCGACGCCCTCGGCGGGGGCGCCTACGCCGCCACCGTCGGGATGCCGATCCTGCTGAACCCGCCCGCGGCCCTGGAGCAGGCCCCCAAGTGGTTCGCCACCGACCACAGCGCCACGGCGCGCAACGTGACCCTCTTCGGCGGTACCGCCGCCCTCAGCGACACCGTCGGAGCGCAGGCCAAGTCGGCGACGACGGAAACGTTCCTGGCGGGTGAGGTCGTGCCGCCGGGCTCCACTCCGCTGAGCCGGGAAGAGACCGACGCACTGGCCATCACCCCGGACTGGGCCCTGGAGGGCGGCGCTGCCGCGTTCTCGGCCCAGGGCGGCAGCGGCATGAACGACGCCGAGTACGACTTCTGCAAGTGGCCCAGCCGGTGGAACATCTGCAACAACGCACGGAAGTCCGCGACCCTCGCCGAGGCATGGTCCAATGCCGAGGCGATGTCCGGCGGCGCGTGGCCGGGCAGCGCGGGCAACGGAGGCAGGCAGGACGCCTACCGGCACTGCATCTGGAACGTGCACATGACCATGCAGATGGGCACCAAGACGGCCAAGGGTTTCGCGGACCGCCACGAACTGGGACCGAAGCCGGCCACCATGACCGAGGCGGAGGCGCAGCGGCACCATCGCATGGACTACCACAACAACGCCAAGGGCCGCTTCTTCGGCGAGGAGGCGAAACTGCAGATGGTGGATCCCGGGCTCACCTTCGACCAGGCCTACTCCGCCGCCCGCTTCTGGTGTCTCCTGTCCGTCAATGACGGAGACCTCCACTACCTCAAGCCCTGACACAGAGACCGGCCATGAACCTCACCCGTCGACTCACCCTGGCAGTCGCGCTGCCGGCCCTGGCGGGCCAGGCATTCCTGACCGCCGCCTACCTCCTGTGGTTCCTTCCGGTCTTCTCCGGCGGGATCGGACCGGCCGGCGGCGAGGGATCCGCGGGCGGCTCCGCCGTGCCCGCGCTCCTGTCCCTCGTGGCCGGCGCCGCTGCCGGTGCTCTGAACGTCTGGAGCCTGCGCGGCCTGACGCGGGCTCTGAGGGGCGGCACGCCCGCGACCCGGCCGTTCCTCGTCGGGGCCGTCGTGCAGCTCCTCGTCCTGGCAGGCGCGTGGGTGATCGACCTGACACCTCTGGCGGCGACCGCGGCACTGTCGCTGCCCCTTCTTCTCGGGGGATTCCTGGTGGAACGCCGGCACGTCAGGGCGGGCTGAGGGAGACCCGTCCCTCACGGGCCGGCACTCCGGCCCGTCCGCTGATGAACGGATGCCCGGGCCGGGCCTGTCACCGGCCCGGGCATCCCCGAACCGGTGCGGCGGCAGGGGCGTCCGCGCCCGGATGAGGGTGGCTGGTGAACCCGCCCCGCGAGTGGCCCGGGCCCTCGCCGCCAGCACCACCTCCACTGGGGGTGGTGCTGGCGGGAGGCGGTGCGCCGCCCGGTGTCTTCTTCCCGGACCAGGACGGGGTCGGGCAGGGCGGGGGTGCGGGAGAGGGCGGCAGGGCGGCGCGGACCTGGCCGGCGGGGTAGCCGAGGCGGGCGGCTGCCTGTTCGAAGGTGAGCGCGGGGTCGGTGGTGATGAGGTCGGCGAGCGTGCGGGCCTTGCGGGCCCTGTCGGTCGGTTTCTCCTCGGACGGGAAGGTCGTGTGGGCCCATGTCCGCGGTCCTCTGGAGCACGACGGTCCGGGTCACGACCGTGGGGAGGAGTGGCTGGTCCTCGACGCCGCTGACGGCACGGTGCCGGCCCGCGCCCGGACGCGGACGGTCGCGGCGGGCTCCGTCCACGTTCCGCATCCGGACCCCGGCCGGATGGGTCTGACCATCGGAGAGGGGCAGGACGGATCACCCCTGCGCTGGGGGACGTGGGACGGTCACGCCCTCACGGTTCACGGTTTCGGCGGCGAGGACCGTGTCCTGCTGGGGGTGAGCCCGAGCGGAGACCGCCTGCTCACGGTGGGCCATGACCAGGACGGTCTCGCCGTTCACCGGGTCGCCGACGGCTCCGTGGTGGCCGGACTGGACGCGGACGTGCTTCCCCCGCATCCCGCGGTCGGGGAAGGGACCACCGACGACGAGGCGCAGGCGTTCTTCGACCACGAGGGCGGCTTCGTCGACGAGAACGTCCTCGTCGTCGGGACCGTCGAGAGCGACGCCGAGTTCGGCACGGGCCGGCACTGGCTCGTCGACGCGGTCCATGTGCGGCTGATCGACCGGATCGCCTATCCCTTCGAGGTGACCGGCCTGCCCAGGGCTCTCGGGGACGGCACCTGGTACACCGCGTCCCCTGTCGACCACGCCCTCCACGTCTGGGCTCCGTGACGGCGCCGCCCGCGTACGGGCGCCCGGACGCTGGGCGCGTCGACCGCGTTCAGCCGTTGTCGCGGGGCCGCGTGCTTCCGGCGCGCATCTCGCCCAGGGTTTCCGCGATCACTTCGATGCCGGCGGTGAGGGTGCCCGTCCCGGGGGTGACACTGATGCGGAAGCACTGGCGAGTGTGGCGCCCGAGCCCCCGGCTGTGCTCGGGGTCGGTGAAGAAGTGCCGCCCCGGTACGACGAAGACGCCCTTGGCCTTCAGCGCCTCGTACAGCGCCAGGTCGTCGAACCACTCCTCGTCCACCCACACCCAGAAGAACATGCCGCCCTCGCCCTCGTGCAGCCGCCAGGCGACGTCGGCGGGGAGGTGGTCCACGAGCAGCGATTCCACGAACTTCCTGCGGCGGCTGTAGAACGGGCCGATCTCGAGGTCCACGAGGGAATCGAGGACGTCCGTTCTCAGGGCTCGGGCCAGCGCGGCCTGGACCAGCTGCGGCGCGTGCAGGGTCGAGTTGGCCATGAAGGAGACGATCGGATCGATGTAGCGCTCGTCCGCGATGGCGAAGCCCAGGCGTTCCCCCGGAAGTCCGGTCTTGGAGAGCGAGAAGACGTTGATGACGCGATCGTGCCTCAGCGGGGGAGCCGCCGCCGCGCCGATGCGGGGGAACGGCGCCCCGTAGGCGTTGTCGATCATGATGGGTACGTCGTGGGTCTCGGCGGCCGCCACGAGGCGGTGGATCTCGTCGGGTGACGCGCACCGGCCGGTCGGGTTGCCCGGTGTGGACAGCAGCATCAGCCCGACGTCGGTCAGCCCCTCGATGGCGGGCATGTCGAAGAGATAGCGGAACGTGCGCTCCTCCCGCCGTTGCAAGATCGGTTCCACCCCGGTGATTCCCCCGGTCACCAGGGAAAGCCCCTGGTAGCCGGTGTAGTCCGGGGTCATGGGCAGCACCAGCTGTGTGTCACGGCCCTCGCCGGGCCCGGTGAACAGCGTCGTCGCGATGAAGCAGAGCATCTGGCTGCCGGGCCCCACCACAACGTTGCGGGGGCCGATGTCCCAGCCGTAGCGGCCGTTGAAGTAGTCGACGATCGCGTCCACCAGAGCGGGCAGGCCCCGGGACGGACCGTACCTGCAGCTGACCGCCCCGAAGCTGTCGTCCAGCGCCTCGGCGGTCATGCGCCGCCAGGTGTCGCTGACCTCCGGTATGTCCGCGGGGTTTCCTATGCCGAGGTTCAGCCACTCCCGGCCCGTGGCCGAGCCCATGGAGGTGGCGATGTCCTCCATGATGAGCCGCAG
This sequence comes from Streptomyces sp. NPDC035033, assembly GCF_040636735.1. Classification (NCBI taxonomy): domain Bacteria; kingdom Bacillati; phylum Actinomycetota; class Actinomycetes; order Kitasatosporales; family Streptomycetaceae; genus Streptomyces; species Streptomyces sp. NPDC035033. The sequence goes on from NZ_JBEZUZ010000015.1 coordinate 52,519, forward strand.
CCCCGACAGCCGCGCCATCTTGTCTCCCGCCCGAGAGAGCCCCACTGTGTGATGTCCTTTCTCTGTCAACGGATGCGACGGCCGCCGGGGGAAGGGCTCTGGTCGAGCAGCCACGCCACCGTTCCGTCCGGGTTGTCACAGGCCCTGTCGAGCAGGGCCACGAAGTCCTCGGCGATCCGCTCCGCCGCACCCGCGGGAAAGAGGTCGACCGCGTACTCCAGGAAGCCGAGGTAGCCCCGTTCCCGCGCCACGAGCGTGAGGCACAGGTCGAACTTCGAGACCCCCGAGTGCACATAGAGGCGTCGCGCATCGAGGCCGGGCAGCCGCATCCGTGACGGCTGGGCGTCATCGACCACGAGCACCGTGCGGACCATGCCCCGGCCGTCCGCCGCGCCGCCCCGCCGGCGTGTCATGCCGACCAGTTCGCCGTACGAGATGTCCTTGTACGTGATCGCTTCGAGCCCGCGGGTGCGCACGCGGCCCACCAGCTCCGCGAAGGAGGCGTCGGCGTCCACCGTCACGCACAGCGGGAGCAGGGCGCTCATCGGCGCCACCATCAGGTCGTGTCCGGCGGAGTCGCGGTGCGAGACGGGCGTGCCCACGACCACGTCCCGCGCCTCGCGGGCCGCGTGCAGCAGCACGGAGACGAGGGACGCGAAGACGGCGAACGGCGTGGCCCGCAGGCGCCGGCACACGGCCCGTACGCGCCCGCCCGTCTCCGCGTCGACGGAGAAGGCGATCCTGGCGCCGCGGTCCGGGTGCTCGCCGGGCCCGCCGGCCGGTGCCGCGGTGTCGCCGGCGGCGAACGTGACGGCCGCGTCCGGGGACAGTCCGCGCAGGTTCTCCCGCCAGTAGGCCCGTACCGCCGGGTCCTTCGGGGCCGCCCGCCGGGCCAGGGCGTGGGCGCCCGGCTGCAGTTCCACCGGGGCGACCGCGGCGGGGCGCCGCTCGACGTGGGCCCGGTAGTGCTCCTCGAACTCCCGCTCGATGATCTGCAGCGCCCAGTCGTCGATCACCAGGTGGTGCAGCTGGACGACGAGGACCGCCGTCCGCGGCGCCACCTCCACCAGCGTGGCCCTCATGGGGCTGCCGGCCACGTCCAGGGGACGCCGCACCAGCTCCTCCAGGACCTCGTCGAGGGAGGCGGCGGCGCAGGACGCGGTCTCCAGCTCCAGCCCCGGCTCCCACGGCAGGACCCTCTGCACCAGCTGGTCGTCCTCCAGGACGAACCGGCTGCGCAGCGCCTCGTGGCGCGCCACGATCCGCTCCAGCGCCCAGCGCACGGCACCCCGGTCGAGGTCGCCGTCGAAGCGGTGCACCCACGACTCGACGTAGCGCGAACCGCCGTCCCGCAGGTGGTCGTCCAGCCAGATCGCTTCCTGTTCGGCCGTCATCGGGTAGGCGCCGGGACCGGTCCGCACCCGCTGTCCCCCGCCGGTCAAGGCCGGCCGCGCCGGGCGCTCGCCGCGATCCGCCGCAGCTCGGCCTGGTCGGCCTTGCCGTTCGCCGTCACGGGGAAGCGGTCCAGCCTGCGGACGACCCGCGGCACCAGATAGTCGGGCAGCAGCAGGGACAGTTCCTTGCGCAGTTCCCTCTCGCCCAGCGGGACGCCGTCCGCGGAGCCGTCCGCCGGCTGGGCCACGTAGCACAGCGCCAGGGCGGTGACCTCGCCGTCCGGTGCGCCGAGCGGTACCACGACGCACTCGCGGACGCCTTCGATCCGGCGGGCGGCGTTCTCGATCTCGGCCAGCTCGACGCGGTAGCCGCTGATCTTCACCTGGCGGTCGCGCCGGCCGCGGAAGTGCAGGACGCCCTCGTCGTCGACGAGTCCGAAGTCGCCGGTGCGGTAGAGGCGCACGGGGGAACCGTCGATCTCCACGGTGGGGAACTTCTCCGCCGTCATCTCCGGCTCGTCCAGGTAGTGGACGGCGAGGCCGGTTCCCGCGACGCACACCTCGCCCGTCTCCCCGGCGGCGCGGGGCGTGTCCTCCGGCGAGAGGATCAGCACGGTGGTGCCGGGGACGACGCGGCCCACCGGGATGCCCTCGGGGAGGTCGCAGTCCTGCGGACGGATGAGGTGGGTCGTGGTGAGCATGCAGTTCTCGACGGGGCCGTATCCGTTGCGCAGCGGTATCGACGGGTGGCGTTCGAGGAAGGTCCGCACGTGCCGGGGGGACAGCTTCTCGCCGCCGATGAGCATCTGCCGCACCCCGGTGAAGCAGTCCACGTCCTCGTCGACGAAGAGGTTGAAGAGCGAGGTCGTCAGCCACACCGTGTCCACGCCGGCGGTGGTGACCAGCTCCCGGAGGGTGTTCGGCAGCAGGTGCCCCTGCTGGACGAGCGCCGCGCATCCGCCGGTGCTCAGCTGTCCCCACAGTTCGAACGCGTACATGTCCCACGCGGTGGCCGCCGCCTGCGGCGTGACGTGCCCCGGCCCGAACCCCTCCAGGCCGTGGGGGCCGAAGAGCCGTGTGACGGCGCGGTGCGGGACGACGACGCCCTTGGGCCGTCCCGTCGTGCCCGAGGTGAAGAACACCGTCGCGGGGTCCGCGGCGGTGACGGGGGCCGGGGTGAAGGCGGAGGCGCGGGCGGCCGCCTCGTCGAGCGCCTCGGGCTCCACGCGGAGGATCGCGGCATCCGCCTCGACCTCCGTCGCGGCTCCGGTGACGACGACCTTCGGCGCCGTCTGCGCGAAGATCGCCGCCCGGCGCTCGGCCGGCCAGTCCGGGTCGATGTTCGCGTAGGCCGCTCCGCACTTCAGTGCCGCGAGCTCCAGGGCGACCAGCTGGGCGGAGCGGGGCAGGACGAGCGGGACGATCTGTCCGGGGCCCGCCCCGTGGGCGGCCAGCAGTTCGGCGTAGGCGTCCGCGGCCGCGTCGAGGGTTCCGTAGCTGATGGCGGAGCCGTCGACGAGCAGGGCGGGGGCGTCCGGCCGCTCGGCGGCGTGCCGGGAGAACGCGGAGTGGATCAGCGGCGTGGCGCCGCCCGGCTCAGACATGTGCCGTCTCCGCCTTCGTCCGCAGCTCCTGGACGAACTCGTGCAGGATGTCGTGGGAGAAGAGCCAGAGCGGCAGGGCCTTCAGGCCGAGGCCGCGCTCGATCCGCGCACAGATGCGGATCGCCTGCAGAGACGTTCCGCCGAAGTCGTAGAAGCTGTCGTCGCGGCCCACCCGGTCCACGCCGAGCACCTCGGCCACGATCTCCGCCACCTGCTTCTCGAGCTCGTCCCGCGGAGGCTCGTAGGGAGCCTCCACGAAGTCGTCGCGCCCAGCCGTCATGGGCTTACTCCTCACTGTCTCGGTTCAAGGGCATACCGGCGGTCGCCGGGTATGGTCGGTCAGTTCCCGCGGTGCGGGGAGAGCGCCGCGGCGATGTGCGAGTGCACCTCCGCGGCGGAGTCGAAGAGCGCGAAATGGCCCCCGGGCAGGGCGTGCAGCGCGAACTCCCGGGCGGTCTGTACCGCCCAGGGCTCCGTCGCGGCCACGTCCGCGCCCGGGTCGTCGACACCGGCGAAGGCGGTGAGCGGTACGTCCAGGGGCGGCTCCGCCACGTGCGCGTAACCTTCGTTGACGGAGAAGTCGGCGGCCAGCAGCGGCCGCATCAGGGCGAGCAGCTCCGGCTCGGCGAGGACCTCCTCCGGGGTGCCGCCGAGCCGGCGCAGCAGGGCGGCCAGTTCGGTCAGGTCCATGCCCGCCAGGTCGCGCCCGGCGACGGGGATCTGCGGAGCGCACCGCCCGGACACGAACAGGTGGACCGGCGGGGGGCCGCCGTTGCGGCGCAGCTCCCGCAGCGTCTCGAAGGCGCACAGGGCGCCCGTGCTGTGGCCGAGGAGGGCGTACGGCGCACGCACCGTGTCGGCGATCACCGTCGCCAGCTCCTTGGCCAGCGGTTCCACGCTGGTGAACGGGGCCTCCGCCTGCCGCCGTTCACGGCCGGGCGGCTGGACCGGGCAGACCGCGATCTCCGGCGGGAGTCCCTGTCCCCACCTCCTGTACGCGCCGGCTCCCGCGCCCGCGTGCGGCAGGCACAGGAGCCGGACGTCGGCTTCCGGGCCGGTGCCGAACGGCAGCCAGGGATTGCCCTTCGTCATGCTGTCCCCATAGGTCGTGTGCGCTTCTGTGGTGTCCTGCGGCGGCCCGCCGTTCAGCGGGCCGCGCCGAGGTGGCGGATGCGGGAGAGGACGGCGTCCCGGGTGGCGGTCTCACCGGCCTGATCGCCGCCCACCTTGTCGACGACGACCGTCCGCGTCGTCGAGGCCCCCGGCCAGTCGCCCCGGAACGGGTGGTCCCGGGAGACGATGTGGAGCACGTCGCCGTCCCACCGCGGGGCGGTGTTGTTGTGCGCGGCGACGAGGTGGGTGATCCAGTCGGCGTAGTGCCGGACGAACAGCCCGGCCGTCTCCTCGATCTCCTCGGGTTCGGCGCCGTCGTCGGCCATCGTGGTCCTGGCGAACCGCCACAGGATCCGGCGGACCTCTTCGGCGGTACGGCCGGGGTCGTCGCGCAGGGCCTCGGCGGAGAACAGCGGGCCGCCCGGGACGGCGTCCAGGGCGGCCACCGCCTCGTCGCCGCCGAAGGCGGCGAACGCGGCGCGGCACTCCTCCTCGACGGTCCGCGCCAGGCACGGCCCGCTGTCCAGGAGGACGAGCGCCGGCGCCGTTCCCCGCGCGGCGGTGAGCCGCGCCACGGCCTCCTGAGCGAAATGTCCCGCCATGCAGTATCCGATGACCGCGGCCACCCGTGACGTTTCGATGCCGGAATTCTCGATCAGTTCCCGCGTGTACGCCCCGGCATGCAATTCGTCGGGCAGTCCGCCCTCCATCGCATAGCGGACGTCGAATCCGTGGTCTTCCAGCCGCATGGCACTGACGTGCTTTGCGTCCCGGCGCCCGGGATAGTCGAAGACAAGAAGCTGAGGCTTTTCCATCAGGTCATGAGCCCAATCTGTGAAGTGGCCCGACTTCCACGCCGTCGCGCCCGGTCGTCGCGCCCGTCGGACACGCTGTCCGCGACCGCTCGGCGAGGCGTGGCCTCACCAGCTCGTCGCTCCCCGGTGCCGCGCCGGCGCGGGCATGCCGGGTGCCGGCGGCAGCGTCGGGAAGAGCGGGCTGATGCCGGACGCCTCGCACCAGCTGTCGTTCCCCGCGGACCGGTCGCACCAGTGGATCCGCTCCCAGCGCAGCGCGGCGGCGTTCAGCTCGACCAGTGCCCGGTAGATCTCCGCGGCTTCCACCAGGCGTCCGTCGCGCGAGGCGGCGGGGGCCAGGCGTTCGGCCATCCGGTCGAGGGCCTCCCAGTCCTGGACGCCGGCCGCTTCGACCGCGCCGCCGAAGCTCTCCCAGAGCTCCGCCGCCACCTGCCGGAGCAGTCCGAGCAGTTCGGTCTCCCGCCCGGTCGACGGGCACGACCGCGAAGTCGCCGGATCGGCCACCGCGGTGGCCCGTCCGCCGCCGCCCACGACGGCGAGCGTGCGGGGCCCGCCCGCGGCCGGCTCCCGCCGGCCCTCCGGGAACTCCCGCCCCAGGGTCACCACCAACCCGGCGAAGTCGATCAGCCGGACCGCCCGACGGATGCCCTGGACCGCCAGGTGGACGTCGCCGGCCCTGACGCAGCGTGCCGCCAGTGCGAGGTCGTCGACCGAGCGCGCGGCGACGAATTCCATGACCGGCCGGGCGGCCGCCGCGAACGGCCGCCGCGGAAGTCCCCTCCTGGACGCGTCCCCTCCAGAGCCGTCCACCGTGTCCCCCTCCTGTACTCGGTGCGGACGCCGGACCGGAACGGCCGGCTGTCCCCCTCGTCCGTCACTGCCAGCCGGTGTCGGTCGGCCGCATCGTGTCCTCGTGGGTCACCGAGGCGTCGGCGCGCACGGGCGCGGGACGTTCCTCCCCCGACACGGACACGATCGCGGCCGATGCGGCGAGAACCACGGCGACAAGAGCGGACAAAAACTTCGCGGACATGTTGTGCTCCCCCATACGAAAAACATCTGGTGTATGTCCGGCCTCGGCATCCGAAACAGAGTGCGCATATCGCGGTCGGGGTACCGACCGGTTTCCGTGGACGGAGGACTTCCGGACACCTCCAGAATCTCCCGGCGGCCAACCGCGCCGCAACACGCGGGTACTGACCACAAGTGCGCGTGGAACTTGAAGCTACCGACGCCCGGCCGGCCGGATCGAATCCCCCACGTGCCGGTGGATTCCCGCTCAGAACGCACGTCCCGCGTCCGCCGTGGCCGCCGTCCGCAGCACCCCGCGGCGCACCAGGGCCTGCTTGGTCCGGGCGACGTAGTCCGGCTCGAAGAGGCCGAGCCGGCGGCAGGTGTCGGTGACCGTTTCCTGCAGCGCGGGGGTCGGACGGGCGGCGAACCCGCCGCAGAGCTCCGGCTCGATCAGGGCCAGCGGTCCGATCAGGCCGGCCACGCCGGGCGTGGCGGTCAGCAGGTCCTCCCAGCCCTGGTACACGTCGACGTCCCCGGCCTCGTCCACCAGCCGCCGGGTCACCCCGGGGTCGCGGCTGGACTCCTTCACGCCGACGACGCCGGGCAGCGAGCACACCGCGACGAGCGTCCCCAGGTCCAGTTCGACACCGCTGACCACGCTCTCGTTGTAGAGGTGGACGGGGATGTCGAGGGCACTCGCGATCCGCGCGTACGCCCGGTACACCTCCCGCCGGCCGCGTCCCGCCGCCCAGGGCGGCCCCACGTAGACCCCCGCGGCACCGTGCCGGGCCGCCCAACGGGCCCTGGACAGCACCTCGTCGGGGTCCGCGCACTGGATGCCGGTGATCACCGGCAGGCCGTCGGCCGCCTCCAGCGCCGCGCTGTTGACGGTGCGCCAGCTCTCGGGGTCGAGCCGCCAGCCCTCGCCGCAGCTGATGGTCGGCACCACGGCCCGTACGTACGGGCGGACGCGGGCCACCAGTTCGCGCACACAGGCCGCGGAGACCCGCCCGTCGGCGTCGAACGGGGTGACCAGCGGAGCCATGACACCGCCCCGGCGCCACTCACCCATGCCGCGACACCACCGCGCGCAGGCGGTGCATGGAGGCGGCGAAGTCCTCCGGGTCCCGGGCGAGCGCCACACGGATCCACCGCTCGCCCCGCTCCGGGCGGCTCCAGTAGAAGAAGGTGCCCGGCAGCACGTGGACGCCCTCGTCGGCCAGCTCCCGCTGCAGTTCGGTCGCGCTGGGGGCGCCGTCGGCGATCCTGAACCAGGCGACGCTGACCGGGACCGCGGGTTCCTGGTGGTGCAGCACGGTGCCCCGGGTCAGTTCCCTGGCCACCGCCCGGTTCGTCGACAGCACGTCGGCCACGGACGCGAATCCGTCCGCCATCGAGTCCTCGATGTACCGGGTGAGCACGTTGAGGGTGAACGGGGAGACGTTCAGCAGCACGCTGGTGTGGACGTTGTACAGGTCCGGGTAGATGTCGGCGCTCGCCGTGATCAGGGCGCACTTGGCGTCCTGCACCGGCCAGGTCTTGCCGGTGTCCTCCATGGCGATGTAGCTGACGCCGGACGTCTCCAGGATCTCGTAGACGTCGATCCGCCCGCCGGGGGAGTCGAGCGCGAACGCGGCGAAGCAGAGGTCGAGGACGAGCAGGCGGTTGTTCTCCTTGCAGAACCGCACCACCTCCTCGAAGATCCGCCGGCCTCCGGTCAGCAAGCTGTGGCCCGTGGGGTTGTTGGGGTCGACGAGGAAGACGGCCTCGGTGGCGGGCTGCCGCGCCAGCCGGTCGTAGACGGTGTCCGCCGATGCCAGCACCTGCTCCGGCAGCGACACCAGCTCGATGTCGAGGTTGACCAGCAGGTCGCGCAGGTTGTCGAAGCACGGTTCGATCAGCGAGACGCGCGCGCCGCGCCGCTTGAGGTACATGCCGGCGACGACGGTGGAGACGGAGGCGGCGTAGGTCAGCAGGGTGCGGTTGAGGCCGAGCGCGGTGTGCTGACCGCGGAAGCGGAAGAACGTGTCGATGAAGCGCTCCTCGAAAGCGCTCTGCTTGCCCGCTTCCGCCTCGTACCAGAGCTGGGGCAGCGACGCCACGATCCGGCGCTGGCCCGGGGACTGGGACTGGTGGGTGTGGGCGTCGGCCAGGTTGTGCTCCGAGCGCAGCGCCCGGATCTCGTGCTGGGTGAGGTCAGCGGCGCTCACGGTCAGGGTGGTGCCAGGCATGGTGCTCCTTGGGCGGTTCGACGGCTTCGGCCGGACGGGCGAAGAGAGGGGAACGGTGCGGGGTCAGACCGGTGCGAGACACAGCTGCCGGAGCTGACGGGCGAGCTGCGACGCTCCGCCGAGGGCTCCCGCCCGTCCGGTGTCCACGGGCCAGACGTCCGGTGTCACGGTCAGGTCCGTGCGGTCGCCGGCTTCCGCGGCCAGGACGCCGAGGGCCTCCCGGACGCGTGCCTGCCGGACGCCGGCGCCGGGCAGCAGCCGCAGCGGCACGTGCGCGGCCTGGGCGAAGGACGTCGCCAGCAGGGTCGGTGCGGCCACCAGGAGGTCGGTCCGGCGCAGGGCGCGCGGCCAGTCGCCGACGTCGACCCGTACGAAGGCGAACTCGGCCAGCCGGCCCGCCAGCCGGTCCCATTCCGCCGCGGCCATGTCGGTCAGCACCGGTATCGGCCCGGCGGCCGGGTCCGCGTCCCGCAGCGCGGAGCGCAGGGCCGCGGCGGTCCGTTCCGGGTCCGGGCGGCCACCGGTCAGCTGGACGGCCGGGCCGCCTCCGCCGGCCGACCGGACCCGCCTCGGCGGAGCCACGTGGGAGACCCTCACCTCGGACCGGGCGAACCGCCGGACGCGGCCGCACGACGCGGTCAGCCAGTCCGGCACCTGCCAGCTCACGACGGTCGCCGCGACGCCGTCCGTGCCCGGGTCACCGGGGGCGGCGCCGGCGGGATGCAGATAGACGGTGGGCAGGCCGTCCGCCATCAGCTCGGCGCACCGCTCCGGATCCCCCACGACCAGGGCGGCCGTCGCGGAGGTGCCCGCGGAGGCCCGGCGGAACTCGGGCAGGTGGGCGGCCACGAACTCCAGGGCGGCCGCGGCTTCCAGGTCGTCGGGACGTGCGTGGAGGACGAGCGAGGGCCCGTCGTCGGATGTGGTCAAGGCATGCTCCTCGGGGGGAATGACGCGCTCCTGGTCGGTGTCAGTAGTGCCAGGCGGGGACGGCTCCGAGCCGGGCCATGTCGTCGCTGTAGCCCGCGGCCGTCGTCGAGCATCCGTTGCACACGCGGGGCCCTTCGGACCGGAAGAACGCGGCGTGCTTGCGCAGCTCGGGGCTGTCGAGGAACACCCTTCCGCGCTCGTCCCGCAGCGGTGCCCCTCCGGGCCCGTCGCCTTCCCGGTGCGGCAGGCAGCTGCAGCCGAACGCGCGGCCCTGCTTGGGGTCCAGGTAGATCACGTCGTCGGTGACGTAGCAGAGCGGCAGCGAGGCCCGCGGGGTGACGCCCTCGTCGAAGAAGGCGTCCTGCTCCTCGGGCGTGTCCCCGTAGAACCGCTTGCCGAGCGGGACCAGGACCTTCTCCGGGTCGCCGGTGTAGACCGGGTCGCACACCTCGAGCACGTCCTCTCGCGAGGGGTAGGTGATCGTGCGCTCCAGCTTGAGCGCCGACAGCTCCCACTGGCTCACGCCGGCCTCGGTGAGGACCCGCTGGAGCTCCGGCAGCTGCTGGTAGTTGTGCGGTCCCGCCACGGTGTTGACCCGGGTGAGGATGCCGGCGGCCCGGGCCGCGCGCAGCCCCTCCAGCGCGCGGTCGAAGCAGCCCGGAGTACGCCGGTAGACGTCGTGGGTCTCCCCCGAGGAGCCGTCGATGCTGACCACGATCTGCGCGAGTCCGGCCGCGGCCAGGGCGTCGACCATCTGCGGGAGCCGGAAGCCGTTGGTGATCAGCGACATCCGCATGCCCGCCGCGGTTCCGGCCTCGACCAGCTCCACGACCTGCCGGTGCATCAGCGGCTCGCCGCCGGTGAACCGGACGTAGCCCACGCCTGCTTCGGCGGCCTGGGGCAGGAGCTCGGCGAAGTCGTCCACGGTGAAGCGGTAGCTGTCCCGCGAGAGCGCGAACTCGCACATGAAGCAGTCCGCGTTGCATGCCTCCAGGATCCTGATGAACAGGTAGCGGTGGCGATCGCCACTCATCGTGTCTCTCCTTGGGTCGGGTGGTCCGGAGAACCGGACGACGGGTCGAAGGTCAGCCACGGCCCCAGCTCCCGCGGCGCAGCCGGTCCTTCACCAGGTCGGCGGTCCGGGCACTGGTGCCGGGGGGGAAGACGCCCGCCACTTCCAGTGCCACGTGCCGGGCGAGGAGGTGGCCGGCCACCAGGTCGGGGTCGGGCTGTCGTCGGGCGTGGGCCCGGTAGGCGGGCAGGAGATGGTCCAACTGGTCGGGGGAGAGCTGGCCCAGGTCGGTCTCCGGGCCGGCCGCCCGGGCGTCGGTCCAGTCGAGGACCAGGGCGACCCGGTCCTCGCGAAGCACCAGGTTGGGCGGCCGGAAGTCGCCGTGGCAGGCCACCTCGCGGCTGGTGCGCCAGTCCTCGGCCGCCCTCCGGAGCAGGGCGTCGGCCCAGGACCCGGCGGGGATCCCCACGGTCCCGCCGCCGCGGAGGGCCGTGTCGTAGCGCGCCCTCCTGCGCGGCAGGTTGCGGGTCTCCTGGGGGAACCGGTCCCCCGGGACGGCGTGCAGCGCCGCGAGCGTCTCCCCCGCCGCGCCGAGGCCCGGCCGGCTCTCCGCCGGCCCGCCCTCGACGTACCGGTAGACCAGGTACGGGCGCCCGTCGGGCAGCACCCCGCTGCCCGCCTCCTCGGGCGCGGGCACGCCGTGGGCGCGGGCCACCCGCCAGCAGTCCAGCTCCTGCGCGGTGTCCAGCGGCCAGGACCGGCCCACCCTCAGCGCGAGTGCGGAGCCGGCGTACACCACGCAGTTGCCGCCGTGCCACAGGCGCACGTCGCGCACGTCCGGATCGCCGCACCGCCGCAGCACCTCGGCCGCCCGGTCGAGGTCGCCGCCGCTCATCCCTTCAGCAGTTCCACGGTGGCGGTCGCGACCCTCCGGGCGTCCTCGGGGCTCATCTGGGTGCCGAGCACCAGGGTCCGGTCCCACAGGGCGCGCTCCGTGCCGAGGAGGTGCTCCTCGCGCTCGCCCCACCAGCCCTTCGAGGTCATCCAGGGCTTGACCCACGGCATGCCGATCAGGGCGGGGTAGTGCCAGCCCGGGATGCCCTCGGCGACGAGCGCGTCCACCAGCCAGTCGCGGTGGCCGGCCCACTCCTCGTCGAGGACGAGCGCCACGTCGAACCAGGCGGGGGTGCAGTCGAGACCGGCGGCCGGGCGGGCGGTGCGGATCCCGGCCGCGTCGAAGACCTCGAACATGGCGTCGGCCGTGGCGTTGCGCGCGGCGACCCGGTCGGCCAGCTGCTGCAGGGCGGCGTGGGCGAGGATCGCCTCGATCTCGCCGCCGCGGAAGTTGTACCCGGGGAAGACCCCCTCGAAGTTCCCGGACTTGCCGTGGTGCCCGTAGGTGCGCATCCGCCAGTCGATGTCCGGGTCGTCGTAGACGTTGAGACCGCCCTGGCCGGCGGTGACCAGCTTCTTCGTGGAGCCCGCGAAGGAGCCGATCTCCCCGTACGCGCCCACCGGCTTGCCGCGCAGCGTCGCGCCGTGCGCCTGGCCGCCGTCCTCGACCAGGTACTGCGTCCCGGAGGACCGCCGGATGGCCTCGACGTCGGCCACGTTGCCGAAGAAGTGCGTGATCAGAGCCGTGTGCACGGGGGTTCCCTCGGTCCACTCGGCCACGTCGTCGACGCACTGCAGCGTGTCGGGGTGGGTCGGCAGGAAGACCGGACGGGCGCGCAGGTGGTAGATGGCGTTGAGGCTGGCCACGAAACCCGAGTCGCTCAGCGCGACCGGCGTGCCCTCTTCGACCCCGAGGGCGAACAGGGCGGTCTGCAGCGCGGCCGTGCCGGACTGGTGGAAGAAGGCGCGCTCGCGGCCGATCAGCGCCGCGAAGTCCGCTTCCAGGCGCTTGCTGTGCGGGCCTCCGCCCCAGTAGACGGTGCGCCGCGTGCGGATCAGCGCGGCCACGTCGTCGGCCGCCTCGGGAACGATGCCGGTGTCCTCCCAGGGGAGTTCGTCGAAGCGGGCGGTGCCGCCGTTGATCGCCAGGGACCGGTCCTGCTTGAGTTCATCGGGATGCCGCATGGGCGGATGTCTCCATCTCTCGCACGTCGCTGAGCTGCTGTCGGGTGGGGAAAGTCGCTGGGGCCGGGAGGCGGACGCCGGGGAGCCGGGTCCGGGCCCGCCGGACGACCGCGTCCACGATGTCGGCCACCTCGGCGGCGCCGTCGCCCCCGGTCGGTCCGGAGAACGGCGCCATCCGGGCGCCGGGCCGGCCGGAGGCCCCGATGGCCTCGTCCAGCCGGGCGGTGAGCCACGGGCCGTACGTGGAACGCCGTGCGGCGGCGGCCGCGATGCGTCCGTAGAGGTAGCGGACGGCCTCCGCCTCGCCGCGTGACTTGTGGGAGTCGAGCACGGCGTCGTCCACCACGTCCGCCGGCCATCCGACCACGATCGCGGGATCGACCTGTGCCGCGACGTCGGCCGCGTTGGCGATCTGGCTGAGGTTCTGCGGCGGGAGCACCACGCAGCGCTGGTCCAGCGCGGCCGTTTCGAGCAGGGTGGTGCGGCCGGGCGAGGTGACGACCAGTTCGGCCGTGCGCAGCGCCTCCAGGAACTCCCCGCGCGGCAGCCGTCCGCCCGTGATCGAGAGTCCCTCCGTCGCGGGCGTCCGCGGCAGCCGGTCGAGGTCCACGTTGCCCGTGATGGTCACGTCCCGGAAGCCCCGGCCCCCCAGCGCCGTGAGGGCGCTCTCCAGGACGAGCGACAGATAGGCGTCGTCGCCGCCGTCCCGGAAGGGGGACTCCAGGCCCCCCAGGTTGAGGACCGCGTGGCCCGCCACCGGTGCCGGTCCGCCGTCCCCGGTCATGCCGACCACCGGCCCCACCCAGTGCAGCGACCGGATCCGCCGCAGCGACGGCCAGCAGGCACGGGGCAGTACGGGGCACACCTGGGCGCAGTAGGCCTCGACGTCGACGGGGAGTTCGTCGCGGTCCGTCCAGAGGAACGGAAGGCTGTCCAGGTACACCACGGGGACTCCCACCGACTGGAGCCGGGAGGCGAGTTCCGGGTCGAGCACCACCAGGGCGGCCGTGACGCGGTGGGCCGCGACCAGCCTCGCGAGCTCCTCGTCGTCGGCCGGCACGTCCAGCCAGGCGTCGACCGGGTGGGCGCCCAGCACCGGCCGGCCGAGCGTCGAAGCGAGTCCGACGAAACCGATCCGGTCCGCGTGCCTGGCACCCAGGACGTCCATGACGGCGGCGAGCTTTCCGACACTGCCCCAGCCGAACTGTACGCCGGCGATCGCGACGACGGTTTCTTTTCCATGGGCCGAGAAAAGCGACGCAGCGTCGCCGGTCATATATCCCCCCATGAGCTGCAGAAGAATTGTGACTGCCTCTGCGGCAGCCGTTAGAGATACTCCATGCTCGTGCCGGGCGAGTCCACGGAAAGCTACTGGCCACAAGTGACCGACAGACTTGCTGACACTGAACGACCCGTCCCACGCGTCTCTGACCAGCTAGGATCTTGTCTGCCAGGAAAGCCCTCAGGGAAGCTCCCGGCAAATGGTGGGGCGAATCCACCATAGGAAACGAATGTGTTGACAACCCCGGACGCCCGCTTCTACGGTCGTCCACACCGCAGCACCCACGGTTATTCGTGCCGGGCTGACGGCACTTTCTTACGGATTTCATCCGAGCGCTTCGCGCACGCTGGCGAACGCCGTTTCCTTTCCTTCATCACACTCAAGAGGTGACACCTTGCAGGCTGCCCCAGTCCAGGTAAGCGTCGATCTCACGGGAATCAACGTCTTCGTCGGCGGGCCCATCCAGTACGCGATCGAGGGCGACGGCTTCTACTCGCCGCTGCGCCGCACGCTGCACAGCATCATCGAGGCGGTCCAGGAGGCCAACGGGACCGTCTTCTCGGCCCACGTCGCCGAGAAGTTCGGGGTCGACACCCCCTTGTTCTCCCCCCAGCAGGTCTCGGTCCGGGACTTCGACTGGATGCGCCGGTGCGACGTCTTCGTCCCGGTCCTGCCCGTCCTGGGGGACGACCTGCTGCGCACGGACGGGACCCACGTCGAGCTGGGCTGGGCGTCCGCGCTGCGCAAGCCCGTCAAGCTCGTCACCCGGCAGCCCCTGGCGGCCGGCGCGAGCCACCTGCTCCGCGGGCTGCCGGAGATCGCCGAGGTGACGCTCTTCGACGACATCGACGTGACCGGGGACCCCACGGCGCTCCTGGAGTCGATCGCGCGGTCCGCCCGCCCCGCGGGGCTCTGGCAGGAAGGGGCGGGGGCATGACCGACGGGCGCGTCGAACGCGACTGGGTGATCCGCTGGCTGTCGAAGAACCTCGGACTCACGGTCTCGGACGGAAGCCCCCTGCGCGGTGACGTCGACTCGCTCCTCATGGCCGAACTCCTGACCGCGGCGGAGTACGAGCTGGGCCGCGACGCCTGGACCGATTTCACGCCGGGCTGCTTCGACACGGTCGAGACGCTGGCACGGCACCTGGCGGACTCCCCCGCGGGGGTGGAGAAGCGCTGGTACCGCCCGCTCGGCGCGCACCACGGGCCGGAAGCGGCCCCCGACGGCTTCGACCGGGCCCGCACCTCCCTCGGGGAGGTGGTCGTCGGAGCGGCCGCGAAGCCGGCCGCCACCGGCAGGGCCGGCAGCGTCATGCTGGTCGGCGAGCACGCGACGGCGATCACGGAGCTGGTGGCCGGCCTCGACGCGGCCGTGGCCTCCTTCGGCCCGACGCCGGTGTGGTACCCGATGCTCACCAATGCCGGCACCGGCCGCGACCACCCGCAGAACGTCGCCTCCTCGCTGGAGAGCGGCCGTCTTCAGCACGCGGCGTGCCTGGAGCTGCTGGAGGAGATCGACGAGCGGCCTGACGGCCTGTACTCCGGCATCGGGTACGCCTACCGGCGGGAACCGGCGCGACGGTGGGACAGTGCCGGGCGGCTCGAGGCCTACCGGGTCTGGGAGGCCGTCTGGTGCGGGCCCGTCGCGGACGCTCCGGGGGCCATGGAGGAGCTCCGGAGCGCGGTGGCGGCGGTCCTCGGCGGGTTCTCGAAGGGCGACTGGACACCGGCGCTCGACGGCTTCACGCCCGGCCTGACGCGGAAGAGCGAATGGACGGTCGCGGACGGCGAACCGGGAGCGGGGGCGGCCCTGTCGTCCCTGAACGATCACGGCACGACGTTCGTCCGCGACGGGCGGTCGAGCTTCTGCCTGGGCGTCGGCATCGACCGTCTGGCCGACCTGGGCCTGCTCGGGACCCGGGGGAGCGGGGCGTCGCCCGCCGGCACGACCGGCGGCGCTCCGTCCGCGGACGACCCGCGCGTCCCGGTCTTCACCGGGAACCGCCGGCCGAACTTCTGCCTGGGTTCCGACGCCGACCGCCTGGGCCGCGCCGGACTGGTGCCGCTGTGACCGGGACGACGTGGCAGTGGGGCACGGCCGGCCACAGGATGACGGCGGCCGGCGAGGGGAATCCGGAGATGTGGCGGGAGGCGGGGCTCGTGCCCTGCCCCGGCGACCGGGAGCCGGGGATCGTCCTCGGCTCGTTCGGCGACCGGACCGACGAGCTGCTGGCGGCCCCGGCGTTCGCCGCGCAGCCGTGCATCGGACAGAGCTCGGGGGACGTCCGGCGGCTTCCGGTCAGCGTCGTCTGGGAGGTCCTGCTCCCGATGCTGCTCGCGGCCGGGAGGCCCGGTGACGTGATCGTCCGGATCAACCTGGCCGAGGAGCAGCTGAAGTACCCGCGCAGGGCCGAGCAGTTCGCGCGGGTCGCGGACGCGGTGGCGGGCGCGGCGAAGGCGCTCGCGGACGGGCTGGGGCTGGTGAGCGAGGTGAGGGTCAACACGCGTCCGCCGGCGTCCGCCGTCTCGGTCGACACGTCGACGCTGTACGGGATGTTCGCCCCGTTCCAGCCCGAGATCGACCATCCGCGGGGCTTCCAGAACGAGGCGAACATCCTCATCGCGTTCACCTGGTACCTGGCCCGCTACCGCGAGCTCCCTCCCGGCTCCTGCGTCGTGGAGGGGGCCCACATGGTCGGCGCCGTACGGGCCGCGCTGGGCACCGACGCCCGATACCTGGCGGCCCTCGGCCTGCCCGCGCCGAGCGGGCGGGCGTGCCTCGTCCAGGACGCGCCGGCGGGCGAGCGGATCACCATGGCGAACGTGGAGGACCTGCCGCTCGACTGGTGGCCGGAGCAGGTCGTCCGGTCCGTCTTCGGGCGGGGACTGCGGGAGCTGGCCCTCGACTTCCGCGACAGCCTGACGTCCTGACGACGCGGCATCGCGCGGGCCCGCCGGCCGGCGCGGTACACGGCGCCCGCCCCGACGGGCCGATGCACAGAATGGGATCACGATGAAGACTGGTAACCAGCTGAGGACCCTCATGGGGGTCCGCTGGGTACACGTGCCGTTCCTCCTGGCCTTCCTCGGCCGGCTGCCCCTGTTCATGACCTCCGTCGCGCTGGTGCTGTGGACCGACGCGGCGGGCCGGTCCGCCGTCCTCGGCGGCTTCTACGTGGCGGTGCTGAACACCGGGGTCGCGGTGGCGGCTCCCTGGCTCGGCCACCTGGCGGACCGGCGCAGCCGCCCGTTCGCCCTGCGCCTCACCGGAGTCGTCCAGCTGCTGGCGCTGGGGACGCTGTCCTTCCAGTCCCCGTCCCACGTGGCCCTGAACGCGTCCCTCTGCCTGCTGGCGGGACTGTCGACACCGCCGATCAGTTCAGCGCTGCGGTCGATGGTCACGGACCGGGCGCAGGACGACGAGCGGGAGGCCATTTTTACCGGCGAGGCGATGGTCGGATCGCTGTTCGCGATCCTCGGCCCCCTGGCGCTGTCCGGCTTCGTCCTGCTCAACGGCGCCCAGACGGCGCTGACCGCGGGCGCCGTCCTCCTGGGCGGATCGGCCGTCGCGCTGTCCTTCCTCCCGGTCATGCGCAGTCTCCCCCGGAAGCCGGAGGGGGACGGCGCGGACGAAGCCGCCCCGCGCGGCGCGCTCGCCCCCTTGCGGCAGCGCGGATTCCGCGCGCTGACCGTCCGGATGGTCATCGAGGCGATCGCCGGCGGTGTGGAGCAGGTCGCGGTTCCCGCGTTCGCGGTGTCGATCGGCTCGGCGGCCCTGACCGGGCCCCTGTGGGCGATATCCGGCGGCATCGGCCTCGCCGCGGGCGCCGCGTACGCCGTCAGGACGTGGCAGATGCCCAAGGAGACGCTGTACTGCGTCGGCGTCACCGGACTGGCCGTGTCGTACGTGGTCCCCGCCTTCGCGGACTCCTTCACCACGATGGTCCTCGCCCTGTCGGCGGGCACCGTCCTGGCGGTGCCCGTGATCGCGACGGAGTACGACCTCGTGGCGCGGACGGTACCGGAGACGCAGCGCAACAGCGGCTTCGCCCTCATGACGTCCGCGGCCATCTGCGGCACGGCGATCGGGGCGCAGGCCGGCGGCTTCGTGATCGCGCACAGCGACTACCGGGGGGCGTTCGTCTTCGCGGCCGTCCTCGCCGGACTCGCGGCGGCCATGTCCTGGCGCAGCCGCAGGCTGTGGGCCGAGCCTCCGGCCGCTCCGGCCGCACCGGAGCTGCCCGCGGCGCTCGAAGGCTCCGGCCGGTGAACGGGGAACCGCCCGCTCACTCCCCGCCGAGCAGCGCTCCGCGGTTCTCCCGGAGCCAGCGGCCTTCCTCGCGCATCTCGTCCGCGTCGCCCCGGGCCAGGAAGCCGGCCCACGGCTCGATCCCCTGCGCGCCCAGCCGCCGGATGCGCCCGGCCTCGCGTTCCTGGAGCTCCTCCAGGGCGTCCAGCACCGCCTCCGGCCGCTCCCCGTAGGCGGAGCAGAGCACCGCGAGGCGGGTGCGCGCCTCCCCGTCGGGCGCCCGGCCGGGGGCCTCGGGGCGCAGCGGCACGGCGTACCAGGCGAGTTGTGCCAGGTCGTCGACGGCGTGTCCGGGCGCCGCGAAGTCCCAGTCGATGAAGCCGGTCAGACGGTCGCCGTCCCAGATGGAGTTCCACGGGCCGAGGTCGCCGTGCCGGATCACCATGCCGGGCTTCCATTCCCCGTCGTACTGCCGCCAGCGGGCGTTCGGCGGGGGCCGGAAGTCACGCACGGCCTCGTGGTAGTCGCGGAGCCAGTGCCCGAGTTCCACCAGTCCGTCCGCGGAGCGCAGGGAGGGGGGCCACGGTGTGAAGGCGGGATCTCCGTGGAGGAGGGACAGCACCTCCTCCTGGCCGTCCACGCCCAGCGCGCGGGGGGCCCTGTCGAAACCCGCCGCCTCCAGGTGCTCCAGCAGTGCGTGCACCGCCGGCGTCCACGGTCCGACGGGCCGCCGGATGGTGTCGCCGACCCGCCGGACCGTGGTCACGCTGCCCTGGTCGCTCGCCCCGTCCTCGATCATCCGACGATGTTAACGCCTCTTTCCCGCGCACCGATTTCCCAGGAGGGATCACTGTGACCGCATCCGCCCGACCGGCCGTCGACGCCGGGACCCTGACCGGTCTCCTCGCCGCCGCGGCCGCCCGCCTCGCCGACCGGCCGGCGGTCCGTGACGACCGGCGGACGCTGACGTACGCGGAACTGGACCGGTGCTCCGACGTCCTCGCCGAGACCCTGCGCGGGCACGGCGTCGGGGAAGGGCATCGCGTCGGACTCCACCTGGAGCCTTCCGTCGACGTCTTCGTGGCCGCCCTCGGCATCGCCAAAGCGGGTGCCGATCACGTCGTGGTCGACATCCGGCTGCCCGACGACCGCCGGGCCCCGCTGCTCGCGGACGGCGGCGTGAAGCTGGTGGTGGCCCGGCCGGAAGGACGGGAATCCCTGCGTGCGCTCGGCCTCGGAGTCGTGCCGCTCCCCGCCGGGCCGGCCGCCGTCGCGGCGGCGGCGGCGCGGCCGGGCTCCGGCCCCGGTGCCGCGCCCGGGATCCCGGCGACCGACCACGCCGAGCGCGATCTGCAGCGGCTCCTGGAGCTCCTCGTCCAGCACCGGGAACGGCAGCGGAACCACCTCCCGCCCGCCACCGGGACCGAGCGCTACCTGGCCGGCCTGTGGGAGGCGCTGCTGGGGGTCGAGGACGTCGGCGGCAACGACGACTTCTTCCGGCTCGGCGGCCACTCCCTGCTCGCGTTCCGCATGCAGAGCCGGATCAAGCGCGAGCTGGGAGTGGTCCTGGAGTACCGCACGGTACTCGCCCACCCCGTCCTGTCCGCCCTCGCCGCCGAGATCGACGCGGCCGGGGACGAGCTGGACTTCCTGTGAACCAGACGCAGAGACAGCAGAGACACGAGAGAGGCGATGCGCCGTGACGTCCGTCGAGCGCAGTGAGACGTTCCACCCGTGCGACACCACCGCCGCCCTGTCCGAGGCGGCCCGTCACTTCCTCGACGGGCGGTCGGCGGTGATCCCCTTCCTCGCCGCCGGCCGCCCCGACCTGCGCGCGTCGGCCGTCAGGGCCGAGGAGCTCTACGGCGCGACCCGCGTTCCGGAACCCGCCGACACCGGCCTGGACCTCCTCGGGGACGACGTCGCCGCGGACGCCGTCCGCGTCCTGCTGCGGCCGCTGGCACGCACCTGGACCACGGACCCCGAGGCCGCCTCCGGTGCGCGTTCGCTGCTCATCTGCGGCCTCTACCAGGACCTGTCGTCGCGGATCGTGGCCCCCCTCATGGGGTTCTCCGCGCCCCGCCCGGGCGTCGCCGTCCTGACCGGCAGGGACCTGGCGTCCGTGAGCTGGATGGTCGCGAAGCAGTACGCGCGGGTGCGCCCGGACGTCACCCGGCAGGCGCTGCTCACCAGCCAGGACGTCGTGGACGCCCCGCCGGAGGACGTCGAGGTGCTCTCCTACGAGGACTTCCAGACCCGTGACATCCGCGGCTTCCTCGCCTCGTCGCCGTGGCGGCGCCTGCAGTTCCAGTCGCACGGGAAGGACCAGGTCCTCCTCCTCGGCGACTGGGCGCTGTCCGGGGTCAGCGACGTCGACGCGCCCGAGGGGCCCGTCACCCTGCGGCCCCGGTTCGGCTACGGCTACCCGGACCCCGAGAACAAGCTCGCGTTCATCCGGTTCTCCGAGTTCACAGCGGCCGAACTGATCCTGAACTCCTGCCACAGCGGGCCGTTCCCCGACACCGGCTCCTACGCCGTGCGGTACCAGATGGTGCTGGCGGCCGTCGACGGCACCGCGCAGACCATCGTCGCCGCCGTCACGAACAGCAACGCCGGCATGCCGGAGTCGGCGCGGTTCCTCGCCCAGCACGACCTCGACGAGGACATGGCCGCCGTCCTCAACGCCAGCATCGCCGACGTCAACCCGTACGGCGTCTTCCTGCGGCACGGCGTGCAGGCGGCACCGAACCGTCCGGCCGTGGCCGTCGGCGCCGGCGACCGCCGGCAGCGGGAGACCGACCGCCTCCTGGCCCTGGCGCTCGACCGGGCCGTGGGATGGGCGGAGAGCGGGCTCCTCCCCGCCGACCATCCGTCGAGGACGGCCTGTGCCAGGTTCCTGAAGAAGTACACCCGGCTGCTGTGCCGGACGTCCTCCGCCGAGTCCGAGCGCCTCCACGCCCGACTGGTGCGCGACCTGGCCGCGCTGGACCGCTCCATCGCCGCCCGGATCGCGGCCGACCCGGACGACCCGATGATGGACTACCCCGACTACTGGGCCGATCGCAGCGTGGTGCGCGCGACGCCCGAAGCGGTGGCGTGCGGCACCTGCGGCGACATCGCGCAGAAGTTCGTCCGTGCCGGCAAGAGCCGCGTCATCCCGGACGTCGAGGTCGTCGGGTGCCTGCGCTGCGGCGACGGGGACTACCGTCCCGCCCATGCCCCGGCCCTGATCACCAGGTCGCCCCTGGGCACGTACATGGGGGCGTCGGTGTCGGTGCGGCTCGACGTCTCACAGGCGCGGCCGGGCACGGTCCACTACGGCTTCTACACCCCTCCCTACCTCACCGACTACGGCCTCGACTCCCCCCTGCGTTCCACCGAGGTCGGGGAGGACGGCACGTTCACCGACCGGTTCACCCTGACCCTCGGCCCGTCGGTGGTCCCGCAGATGTACTACTACACGGTGTACATGGTCCAGGACCTGGGCATCAACGTCGCCCGCCACAACCTCGGGGTCCGGCCGGTCCCGGCCGGCTCCTGACGGGCCCACCGGCCGGACCGTCCGGTCAGACCGCGATGTCCTGCCGGCCGCCCTCGGTCCACGAGGTGTCGATCCAGCCGAGGCGGCCGGCGAGCATGCCGGCCTGGAAGCGGCTGTCGGCTCCCAGTTCGGCGAGGATCTCGGAGATGTGCCGGCGGCAGGTGCGCGTGGACATGTTCATGCGCTTGGCCACCACCTCGTCCTTGGCGCCCGCCGCCATCAGCCGGAGGATGCCGGCCTTGATGTCGTCGATGGTCTCCCCGTAGCCGACCCGGGTGTAGACGAACGGCGTCGCGAGCCGCCAGGTCTGTTCGAGGGACTGGTACAGGTACTCCACGACCGCGGGCTCGCGGATGATGACCGCGCCGCCCCCGGGGTCCGTCCGGTCGGCGAGGAAGGCCACCTTGCGGTCGAAGATGACGACCCGCTCGATGATCCCGGAGGCCGTCCGTATCTCGGACCCGGCCGCCTGCATGATCGAGAAGTGGCGCTGCACCGCCGGGCTCGACAGCACGGTGTGGGGGTAGATCGTCCGCATCCGCACACCGCGCTGGAGCAGGGCCAGGTCGCGCGGGCGGCTGTCGGCGACGGCGCTCTCCTGCAGCGCTTCCGGCTGGGCCGTGAGCACCTCGCTGACACAGTTCTGTCCGGCGTCGCTCAGCAGCGAGCGGATGACCTGGAGGTCGCTGGTCCGCTCGACCGCCTGCGGCTGGTCGTCGAAGCCGCCGAGCGAGTCGTAGACCTCCTGCAGGCTCTCGATCCCCTCGCGCACCTGCTCCGATTCGGCGTGCAGCCGGCTGATCTCCGCGGCGCGCCGGGCGACGGAGGCGGTGAGCGCGAGCCGCGGATTGAGCACCGACACCAGGCCCGTCCCAGGCTCCACGCTCACCAGGTGGAGGGAGACGAGGGCGTCGAGGTCGGCTTCGGAGAACGGGGCGGCGCCGGCCGGGGATCCGCCGTCGAGCAGGACGTCACGCGGCGCCGATCCGCCGCTCTCGACCAGAAGTCGGTAGAGCCTCTCGGCCGTTTCGGTCACGGCATGCGACATCGTCATGGCTCCCCCCGGGGCCGTGGTCGGCCGGACCCGTCGTGATGACCGGCGCGCCGAAATGAGTGGAGCACCTGCCTGGGCCCAGCCTCAGAAGTGGATCAAGGTCACCGTGGCGATCATACTAGAGGGTCGCACCGCAAGTCGTACAGGTAAGTTCCTACCTCTTGCGCGAGGGGATCCCGGGGAGGCCGCCAGGCCGGGGGCCCTCTACCCCGGGGAGGCCGCCGGTCCGGGGGCCCGGCACCCCGTCGAGGCCGTCCACCCAGACGAAGGGCCGTGGTCGCCGGTCCCGGTCGGCGGCCCACACCGCGATGTCGTGCTCCAGCATCTCGACGGATACGTGGCCGCCGCTCCGTCGGAGCTTGTCGGTCAGCGGTCCGGACCAGTGCTCGGCCCTCTCGTCCCAGGAGACGCCCGCCGGGGCGACGTGGACGCGGAAGCGCGGGTGCCGGCTCAGCCAGGTCCTGGCCTCGGCCGCGTACGGGGTGGTGTGGTGGTCGCACACCAGGTGCACCTCGGCTCCGTGCGGCACCGCCCGGTCCACGGCCGCCAGGAACTCCACGAACGCGAGGGCCCGGCGCCGCCCGGGGAACCGGTCAGCGTCGGCGCCGCCCATGGGGCCGGGCGCCGCGAACAGGCCGGCGGCACCGGACGGCGGGCGGCCGTGGACGGCGGGGAGCGCGGGGGCGCCCGGCGCCTGAGCCCGGCCTTCCTCGTCGACGCGGAGCGCCACCGCCCGCTCGGGCGGGTTGTGGTAGAGCCCGACCACGTCCACGGCGTGGTCGGGGAACCACGGCTCGGTGAACATCGCAGGGGATCCCCCGGCGTGGGGCGCGAGATCGAACGTCTTCCAGATCCGGCCGACGGTGGACCTGGACAGCCCGGTGTGCTGCGCCATCGACGCCCGCGACCAGCGCATGCCCTTTCCGGGGCCGGACCCCAGCGTCGCGGCCAGCACCTCTTCGACCTGTTCCAGGGGGATCGACGACGGCCGGCCGGACCTCGGCTCGTCGTACAGGCTCTCCAGGCCGCGGGCGACGAAGCGGGCCCGCCAGCGCTCCACGGTCGACTCGTCGACCCCGAGCTCGGCGGCGGTCCGCCCGTTCGTACCGCCCTCCGCGCAGCACAGCACGATCTTCGCGCGCAGCGCGAGGAACTGCGGGGTCTTCGCCCCCCGCGCCCAGCGCGTCAGCTGGGCGCGCTCGGCGTCGCCCAGGACCAGCTCGGCCTTCGGCCGTCCGGCCCGGTCCGCGTCCCGCAGCCCGGCCAGCCGCTCGGCGGCGAAGCTCCGGCGCCACTTGCCCACCGTCTTGGCCTGGACGTCGACGAGCCGCCCCACGGCGGCGTCGGACATGCCGTCGGCGCACGCCAGGACGATGCGGGCCCGCACGGCGGCCCTCCGGTCGCGCGACCCGGCCCGGCGCAGTAACTCGGCGCGCTCATCCTCGGACAAGGCGATCGGCTGGACTGATGATCTGGTGTTCGACACTCCTGGAGGGTATCAACTTACCGGTGGGACTTACGATGTGATGACCTGTCAGAGACCCGTCACCGGGACGCGCGCGAGCTCGATTCCCGTGTCGACACCGGAGCTCCTCCAGCTGAGATCGAGGTGGCGGACCATCAGCCGCACGTCCGCCACGTCCAGCACCGGCCGGGGCGAACCGTCCCGGACCACGGCCAGTACGGGCACGAGCAGATCGGAGAACAGTTCGCACCAGTCCTCCGGCGAGGTGGCGTCGCGCCGGCCGAGATCGACGATCCTGTCGGAGAACCCGAGGTCCGCGACGGTCGCGTCGAGTCGGGCGGCGAGCTCGTCCAGGGGGCGGTCGTCGAACGACGACGGAGGCGGCGTGTCGAAGAATCTCCCCCATTCCGCCTCCCCGTTCAGGGCGAGGGAGAGCAGGAAGCGGTATTTCGCGAGTTCGAGCTCCGCGTTCGCCCAGCTGTAACTGATCAGGTCGTCGAGGTCGACCAGCTCCGCGACCCAGCGCGAACGAGGTGCGCGGCGCGGTCCCAGACAGACGTCGAGGAATTCCCGGACATGGCGCACGGGTCCGGAACACGCGGCGTCCGGCGTGAGAAAGACCCCGCGCTCCTCGGTCTCCCGGAAGAAATCCTCCGGACTCGGCACCGATTTCCCTTCGTCACCCGCGAGCATGACGTATTCCGGGGTCATGGCCATGCCGAGGCTCGGCTTGTACAGGCTGGCGACGCGCCGCGGGACGACGGTGCGGCTCCCTTCGCCGGACCGCCGCGCGTACAGGGTCGGGAGGGTGGTGAGCACCCGTCCGAAGACCCACACCCAGCGCCAGTCCGGTTCCTCGTGGCCGTGCCGGCGGTGGAACGCCTCGCGGATCTCCGCGACGCCGTCGAGGACCTCCGGCCAGTCGGCCTGCATGCTGCGCAGGGCCGAGACGTTCATCTCGTAGCCGGACCGCGAGCCGGGGTAGGGACAGCGGCGCATGTCGTAGGTGACGCCTTCGCGCACCCGGGCGGCGGCGTACCGCTCTCCGAGCGGGCGGCCGTCGTCCCCGTACAGCAGCCGGGCGATGTCGAAGCCGAGGATGTAGAACTCGCAGAGTTCCCAGACCCGTTCGGGGGACGGCGGCCGACCCTCGCCGGTCAGGTCATGTGCTGCGGACACGCGGTTCCTCTCAGTGGTGCGGGCGTCAGGGGCGGGGGATCAATCGAGGACCGGGGTGTGCCTGCACCGGGACCGGCCGCTGAACTCCATCGGCACCGGAAGCGGCACCCGCCGCCAGGTGCGCGGCGTGAACCGCCAGAAGCGCCCGTTGCCGCCCGAGCGTTCCGCCGCTCCCTCCCAGTGCGTGGTCGACGAGCCGGTCAGCACGAGGAACTCGTCACCGTCGATGAGGCCGATGCTGACACGCGGCTCCAGCAGGAGGTTTCCGATGGTCTGGTACATGGCGTTGCCGGCGAAGTCCGGAATCTCGAACGTGTTCCGCTCGACCTCCCGGATGAACCCGGGGTCGCCGCTGCGGGTCGCCGCGTCGAGCTGGCCCTGCGGGTTCGCGCTGCCGACGAAGACCAGCGACGCCCGGCACAGCAGGGCGGCGTCGGCCCGGGTGATCGACCGGCCCTGGGTCGCCGCCTTCGCGGGGGCCTGCGCCGCCGTGGCGACCTGCTGACGGACCAGGTACTTCTTGCAGTTGGGGAACGCCTCGAGGATGGACACCTCGAGCGGGTCGGTGCGCGAGTCCACGACCTCGCCGTTGACGCGGAAGCGCCGGCGGGTGTGCGGATCGAGGTACACGAGACCGATCCGCCGGTCCCGTTGCAGATTGGCGAAGAGAGGGTCCGCGGGGCTGACGGCCGCCCGCGGGATCGTGAGTCCCGACGAGCCGAGCGCGCCGAACGCGCCCGCGTCGGCGGCGAGCAGCGACAGCACCGGCGCGCCGTTCCGGCCGATCGTCGTGGCCACGGCAATACGCGCGGATTCTATGAGCGAGCGCCCGCCCTCGGCGAGGAACGGTTTGACGACCGGTCCGAGACATTCTGCTTCGACCGTCTGGCCGGCCCGGATCTGAGCGGTCAGTTCACCCGAATGGAAATTCGCCGGTCGATCGGAATCCCGTGGCATCTTTCCCCCGATTCAATGTGCACGACAGCGGTGTCTGCGACGTTAGGCACGAGGTCAGCGGTGATCAAGAGACGTCCGGTGGCAAGAACTTCAAGGCGTCAGAACGTGTCACCGAGCCGCGGCCGGCGCGCCACCGCCACCAACGGCACCGGCACCGGCACCTACGCCAAGGGCCTGTCCTCCAGCAGCCAGGTCACGGCGAGCGCCCCGAGGCCGGCTGGTACGTCCGTACCGCCGAGCACAAAGACCCCTCGTCACCGCCGCACCGGCACGGGACCGGGTCAAGAAGCGCCGGTGCCGTCGAGCGCGCCTTCGCCTGGCTGCACCGGTTCGAACGGCTCCGCACCCGCTACGAACGACGCGCCGATCTCCACCAGGGCCCGCTCGAACCGGCCCGCAGCCTCATGTGCCTGCGCCGACTCCCACGGACGGTCAATCGCTCAGTCAGTAGCGGAGGCGAGCTTCAGCCCCATGGACACGCACCATGCAGTCCTTGAAGAGCTGTAACGGAGCCTGGTCGAGCACGACGAACTGTGGGGCTGCGACCGGCCCCCGCCGTGCGTCCCCGCCGAGGAGAAGTCCGTGCCGACCCTCGCCGAGAAGATCAACGCCGTCCCCTGGATCGAGGGACGCCCGTACCACGACATCGTCCGCAAGGCCGTCGTTCGTGCACCAAGCGTCGGCCCGCTGCGTGAAGGAACGGCTCGGGCGGCCGGCTATGGAGGTGGTGGACGCCCGAAGCGGAGGACCCGAGGCCCGTCTTCTTCGAGGAGGGGAGGACGTACCGGCGGTTCGTCGACCGGAGCATCCGGGCCCGGGCGGCCGGCGTCGTGGGGCGGTTCGCGTGCACGGCCGCAGAGGAGGACGGCGACGGCAACCCGGTCGTCTTCGGTCGCATCACCACCGACGGGGGCGGCCGGCTCGGCACCGGCATCGGCCACTGGTACCTGCTGCGCCGGCACCAGTGGAGGAACGACGGCTGGGAGCCGGCGCAGGAGCGGCTTCGGTCAGGGGATGCGGAGGTTGTTGAGGGCGTCGTGGGTGGGCAGGTCTTCGGCGGTCTTGTCCTGCTGGTCGCCGTTTCCGAAGGTCTGGTTCAGGAGCCCGACCCCGGGGAGGTGATTGCCGACGCTGTCGGCCGACGCCGCCCCGGCGGAGGCGAGGACGGCGGTGGCGGCGACAGCGGCGGAGGCGAGGACGCGGCGGTTGAAGATCGTCATGCCGGGCTCAACGACGAGGGCTCCGACAGGGCACGCCGGTCGGCCCATGGGTACCTGACGCACCGGTGCCAGTGGAAGAACAGCGGCTGGACGGAGACAGCTTTCAGCGATTCCCAAGGAACTGGATCGTGAGTTCGAGAAAGTCGTCAGGGTCGCCGTTCTTCGGCGTTTCCACGAGTGCGAGGCCGCCTTTGCCGGACTCGAAGCAGAATCGCATCCCCGCTTCCATCGAGATGAGATCGATGTTTTCCACGAAACGGGTGACCGACCTGCATGTTGCGAGGGTCCCTGGTTCTTCAGGTTTCAGCACGACGATCCGGGAGTTTCCTCTCGCTTCAAAAACCTCCCTGCCTCGGGCGAAGTCCAGTCCCTCCTCCTCCCAATCCTCGACGAGGGGTACAGGAACATTCCCTCGCAAACGGAATCCGTAGTACTCCGGCAAGGTGATGGTGACACCGCCGCCGGCAGCGGGGGGCGGAGTCGTCGCCGGTGGACTCGGCGTGCTGCTTGTGCTGGGACTCGCCGAGGAGGAAGGCGTTGTCGCTGCGACGGTCGGCGTGGGGGTGGGGGTGGGCGTCACGGTGACGTACACCGTCTCCGTGCGCGCCGTGGGCGACTTGACGAGTGCGGGCAGGCCGAGGAAGCCCAGGGCCACGCCCGCCACCGCTGCGACGGCCGAGATCAGCGCCGCCCACTCGCCTAACCGGCCGCTCGACCGCCGGGGGCTCTCCGACGTTGCGGCCGGCGGCGATGTCGAGGGCGGGGCCGGCGGGGCGGGCGGCATCCCGGGCGGGTTCTGCGACGCCGGCGTCGTTCCCGAGTCGTTACCGCTGTCCTGCGGGCTGCTGCTCATGCGTCTCGCCCTCCGCTGGTGGGTGCTTCACCTCGTCGCGCTAGAGGATTCATACAGCCCGACGAACGACAGGCCCCAGCGGTTTCACCATCCCGTGATGTTCTGGCCAGGCCTACGCCGCCCGCCACCATCGGCGGCGCTGCGCCGGCACTGGCGCCGGGGCGACATCGTCCTCGGACCGCAGCATCTCGCGAGCTTCGTGGATCAGAACACCTCACTGAACATGTCATGGCCGTGGCCGTGGTCGGCGAACAGTCGCCGTGGCCGGTGACAGGGCCTGTCGGCCAGGTCGGGGATGCAGGCCAGACGCCAGCCTCGGTCCAGTCCCACAAACGCCACCGGCACGTCACCCCGCTGGGGCCGACCGTCGCGGTCGGTACGTCCGCAGCCGCATCACCATCGTCGTGAAGGCGGTCCTCGTCCTTCACCACGCATCAGCGTGAGGTTGGAGAAGGCGCAGTACATACCTTCAGCTCGAAGCGTTCGAGAAGAACGGAAAGATCGTCGTGGGCGCGTCTCTGACGAACCGCGCCCACGGACAACAGCAACAGCGACGCCGGCGGGGAGTTCTGTGACCAGCCTCGAAGACCTGACCCGACTCGTTCCACCTCCGGCGAGCCCACCCCCCACCGACTGGAACGTCATCGAAAGCCTCCTGCAGACACCGCTGCCGGACGACTACAAGCAGCTGACCGACACCTACGGCCCCGGCGTCTTCTGCGACTTCGTCCACCTCTACCACCCGCACGGGGCCACCGAGTGGGTCGACCTGACCGGCCCGATGCCCGCGCGGCTCCGCAGGCAGCTGGTGGCAGACCGGGACAGCGGCACCTGTCCCGTGCCGCACGACCCCGAGAACCTTTTCGCCCTCGCGGTGACCGACAACGGCAACCGCCTCTTCTGGATCACCACCCCCGGGGAAGAACCCGACGCGTGGCGCATCGCCGTCGATCAGGCCGACGGACGCGCCTGGTACACCCACGACGGCAACCTCACCTCGTTCCTCGTCGCCCTGCTCAGCGGCCACGTGCGCGCACCGGTCTTCCCCGACGGCCTCCTCGGCAACGGCGCGTTCTTCACCCCGGCACGCCCGGCCGACGACGGTCCCCCGGCCACACCCAACCCCGCCGGTGCCACCACGAGCCGCGAGGTCATCCGGCAATGGGCCCGCTCCCAGGGGTACGACGTACCCGACCGCGGACGCGTCCCGGGCCATGTCATCCAGGCATGGGAACGAGCCGCCGAGCGTTTTCGGCGCTGACGCTCCAAGGTGAGGACGGAGGCGGCGATCGACGTGAGTCGGTTCGGGCCGCACCGGGCCCGGCGGAGGATCCGCCAGGACTTCAGTCGCGCGATGCTTCGTTCGGCAGGCGCCCGCGCTGTTGGTGGGGCGTGGTTGACGGCGTGCGGGGTGGGGGCGAGCTCCCCGAGGGGCGGGCATCCGAGCGGGGTGGTCGTCCGGGGGCCGGCTCCGATGTGGGCCCGGTCGGCGAGCACCCCGTCGAGCAGGACGTGACCAGGATCGGCATCGCGCAGGACGCGCAGCAGTCGCAGCAGTCCAGGGGCTCGGCGGGCTAGGTGGTCGGCGGCGGTGGCGGTGACGCGGGCGTGGGCAGTGCCGATGGGTGTGCTGAAGCCTGCGGCGATCCACGTGGGGGCGGCGACGGTTTCGGTCGTGACCGTCCGGGGCATCGGCACGCCGGATGTCTTCGTGCGTTCCTTTGCTTTGCGTGGCGCTTTCAAGGACGAGCCCGTCGTCCGAGCCGGCTTCCGGCGATGGCCCCGCCCATCAGCTGACCTGCCCGCGGCAGGTGCGGGGCAGCGCCTCGGCCGGTGAACCAGGCCCCTTACTGCGGCGCCACCGGCAGCGTCGCCGCCTTCTTCCACACCGCCAGCTGCGCGTCGTCCACGGGTTTCATCTCGCCCTGGTACAGATGCGCGTGCCCGTCCTTCGCCGGGTCCGTCCAGGCGGCGGTGGCGAACACGTAGGTCTGGCCGTCCTTCAGCCGGGCGGCGGGCCCCTCGTCCAGACCGTACGTGACCCGGACCGTTCCGCTGAGGTCTCCTCGCAGCACGGAGCCGACCTCGACCCGATAGACGTCCTGCGTCCACCCCTCGATGTTCCGCTGCTCCTCGAAGGCCGCCACACGGCCGGTGAACACGTTCTCGGTGTGCGGTGCCGTGCTCGCCGGGCTGCCGGCGTCGTAGCCGCGCAGCACGTGTCCCTCCCGTGGCTGGTTCCACTGCTGGTAGCCGAGCCAACCGCCCACCGCCAGCACCCCGGCCGCCACCGCCCCCGCCGCCAGGGCCGTCGTCTTCCTGTTCATGGTCATCCCCACAGTGCGTGATGCGCCTTGATGTCGTGCTCGGTCGGGCCGTTCAGCTTCTTGGCCGCGATGAGGTCGTACTCGGCCCGGAGCAGGGACTTGGTCATGCCGTAGCCGTAGTCCTTATGGCAGAACCACAGGGCGTGCCCCCGTTCATGAGCGGCCACCCGGTTGCGGTGCTCGTCGGTGCCGTACCGCTTCCCGTCATCCAGGTAGGCACGGTTCACCAGCACTTGACCGCGTGCTTGCGGGCGTCGTCGAGCCTCGACTCGTCATCCCACGCGATCTCGGTGCCGTCCACGGAGGAACGGCCGCGCGAGTCGGCCTCTCCGCCCTCGCAGGCGTACGGCCGGACGGCTGCGGGGCCGCGTGCGCTGGGGGGCGGGGGCTATCAGCAGCACGGCGGCGGCCGACGCCGCCATGAGACCTGGGCCGTTTGTCCGCAGGTAACCGGATGGTAGCTTTCCGTGACCCTGCGTGGGTGCGGTCCTGCCCGTCGGAGGCGCTGAACGCCACCGTGCGGCCAGTGTGCTCCCCCTCGCCTCCCCTCGCGCCGTTCACGCCCCGCACCGCACGCTCCCGCGCTCGCCTCCACGCCCCCGCCGGATCCGACGCCGAAGCCGGTGGTGGGCCGACCGCGAGTGCGTGGCAGGCGGGCTCTGTGCGGGATCCTGTTCGTGCTGCGCACCGGGGTCCCGTGGGAGTGTCCGCCCCGGGAGCTCGGCCTCGGCTCGGGCGTCTCGGTCTCGCCGCTTTCCTCGTCGCCCACCGGCATGTCCCGCGCCTTCGTAAGGACCTCTAAGGTGTGCCAGTGATCTTCAGGAGGAAGCGGAAGGCCGTGGATCTGGCTGCGGTCATATCGGAGCTGGAGCAGGCAGTGGCCGCTCGCGACGGTGGGCGCACCGCGCGTGCGTTCGGCGCGGCGATGCGTGGTCTTCAGTCGGCCACGGACGCCGAGTGCGTGTCGGCGGGGCCCCGGTTGGCCGCGCTGCTTCCCGCCTTTCCGCCCGTCGGTCCGCGGCCGGCGCTGGCGACGATGGCCGGCTTCTGCGTGGAACGCGGTGCCGATCCGGCGGCCTGTGCGCAGCCGGTCCTCGACGGCACCCACCGGGACCTGCTCGATGCCCTGGAGTTCGCCCGCCGCTGGGCCGCCGGCGGTACCGGGGACGAGCTGCCGGAGGCCGACGAGGAGATCATCGACGACGCGGTGCTGGCCCGGCTGGGTGGCGAGGCGGACGAGGCGTTGCGGCTGGCGCTGGCCTGGTGCTCGGTCGAGCGGTGGCAGCCCGCCGCGCTGGCCGTGCTGTGCCGCAGCGCCGAGGTGCGCCGTCGGCGCGCGTCCGCGCTGCTGCCCGCCTGCCGGGACCTGGCGGCCCTGGAACGGCACGATCTCAAGTGCCTGGCGTACGCGCTGGCGGTTCTGGACGACGAGCCGCTGGTGGTGTTGCACCGGCCCACCGGGACCGGGTTCGAGGTGCGCATCGGCGGCATCGGGGACAACTTCCAGTTGCACACGTTGCTCGCCCACGTGCTCGTCGGCGGCGGCCACGTGCCCGGCACCGCTCCGTCGGCGGAGAGCGTCCGCCTGGCCACGGACCCCGTGCCCGCTCAGGGGCGCACCGAGACCGTCGCGACCGGGGCCTTCGAGCTCCTCGCCCCCGACGGGGAGCGGATCTGGAACGAGGGGCTGCCCGACGACATCCCCGTCGTGGCGGGACGCCGCCTGCTCGTGCTGGACGAGCCGGTGTACCCGCGCAGTTGGAACGCCGACCGGTTCTTCCCGATGCTGCCGGGGACGGCCGAGCTGACGCGCGTGCTATCCGCCGACGAGGCCCGGACCTGGTTCGCCTCCACCCGTCGGCCGTCCTGACCCGGCCGCCCGGTGCCGCCGCCCGGCGTCGGGCGCCGTGCGGGTGCCGGTGCGGCGGGGGCGGTCCGTATCGGAGGATCTGCTCGTCGGAACCGGCCGGCGGGCTGGGCGGATCCGAGGCGAAGGCGGGTTCTGTGCGCTTTCGTGGACGGTCTCTCCGTGCCCTCTCCACCGGTCGGTCGGTACGATCGGCCCGTGAGGGACAAACCCGTGACGGAGCTCTCCGACGCTGAGGACCGCCGCGTCTGGGACCGCTTCTCCGAACAGTTCGGCTTCCGGCCGAGCATGAGTCCGTCCACGTGGCCGGCCATCGAAGAGCCCGGTGCATCGGTCACATGGAGCCTGGCGGCGCTTCCCGACGAACCCGGCGACGAGCGTCTGGACCGCCTGGTCGCCGTCGTCGAGCAAGGACTGTCCTCCTGCGCCGGCCCGTCGGGCACTCTGTTCGCCCTCGACTGGCAGCACCCGTCGTACCGCTTCGCACCGCACCAGGTGGGCGGTCCTGGGCAACCGGCCTGGCCGTTGAGCCCGTATCCCGATGGGGACTACTTCGTCTTCCTCGCAGAGGACTTCCGCTTCGGCAGCTTCGGACATCCCTGGGAAGAGTCTCTCTGCCTGTTCGGTGAGGAACTTCTCGACGTCACGGCCGCGGAGGTCGACAAGGTCCTCGGCCCGCCGATCCGCAGGTCAGGCACGGCGGTGGGCCCGGCCTGAGCCCGGACCGGACGAGCCGTGCGTGACGGGCCTTGTCCGAACTCCTCCGAGCCCGCGTCCTCATCCGGCCACGAGCATCACGGAACTGCGGGAGCCCCTCCGCCGAGGGCGGGGCCCGGCGGGCCGTGCGGGGCTGGGGTTCTGGGGTTGGTCTCTTCTCGCGTCGCCGCGGGCGTCAGGTGCTCATGCCGGCGGCGAAGGGGGTCGTCCGCCAGTGGGCGAGGGCCGGCTTGAGGTACTCCGTCAGTTCGGGGAGCTGCGGGGCCAGGGTGAGTGCGGCGATGACGCGGAGCATGCCCAGGGCGTTGGCGAAGGCGAGGACGTCTTCGTCGAGCGGCCTCAGGCCGTTGCGCCGCGCGCCGCGGTTGTAGGCGGCTTCGTGTTCGGGGCCGAGAGCGGCCAGGTCCCATTCGACGGGGCCCAGGGTGACCAGTTCGAAGTCGGCGTAGAGGTCGCCGTCCGTCGCGTGGAAGATGTTGGCGGGCGGGGAGTCGCCGTGGAGGGGCTGGAGTTCGATGCCGGGGAACCTGGCCTCGAAGGCGCTGCGTGAGCGTACGAGGGGTTCGATCGTCTTCCATTCGCGGCGGGCTCGGTCGAGGTCGGCCGGGTCGATCAGGTCAGGGTGCCGGTCGAGCCGGGTGAGGCTGTCCGCGATGAAGTCGGGGTCGGCCGCGGACAGGAACCGCAGGCGGCCCGGGTAGGCGCGCAGTGCCGCGTGCAGGCGGGCGACGCTCTCGGCGTTCGCGACGTAGTCGGGTTCCTTGTCCCGGTTCTCCTCGACGAACGGCCAGAACGTCATCGAGAAGCCGTCCCGCCGCACGGGTTCGCGCGGGACGAGAGGGCTGGGCGCGATCACGGGGATCTCCTGGTCGGCCAGCCACCGGGTGACGTCCAGTTCGTCCTGCTGGCGGCGGGCGAGAGCGGCCAGGTCGTCCGTGCGGGGCAGGACGGTGGGGATGCGGGCCACGACCGGCGAGGGGGCCAGGTGGACGACGACCGAGAAGACGTCGTGGAGCACCCTGGGTTCGGTGACCGTCAGGCCGAGGTCACGCGCGGCGGCTGCGGCTGCCTCGACGGCGGCGGCGGTGCGGTCGGCGCGCTGTCGTGGTGTCAGGAAGGTGGTCATGGATCCCTCGTTTCACCGTTTGTGCGGTTGCGGAGCGGTTCAGGGCGGGGGGCGGGCCGGGGCGGGGCCCATGGGCGGTGTGCGGGTTCAGCGGCTCGGCTTCGGAGCGTGCGGCGGGTTGCGTCCGCCACCGGGTGTGAAGGGTTGTGGTACAGGGAGTCCTGGTGGGATCGGTTGGGCGCTCCGGGTGAGCGGTCGCGGCTCCGCGGTCAGAGTTCGCCGCGGCGTGCGAGCTGCTTCAGCGCGTTCTCGCGGATGATCTCGTTCTCGGCCTCGCGCAGGCCGTCGAGGACGTCCCGGGCCTCCGGGCCGGGGACGGCGCCGAGGGCCCAGATCGCCTTCACCGCGAGCGCCCGGTTCTCGTCCCAGTCCAGGCGTTCGGGGACCCAGTGGGTGGCCAGGGCCAGCGTCGGCACCGTCCGGGGCGAGCGGAACCTGCCCAGGATGGTCACGATGTCCTCGTGGCCTCGGTGCCAGTCGGCGGGGAAGAGCTCGGTCAGCGGTTCCAGGAACTCCTCGGCCGAGGCGTCGGCGGCGGCGTGGAGGATGAGCGCCATCTCGACGTCGTCGGCGTCCCGGCGCTCCATGGCGTCCCGGAGCACCCTCAGCGCCAGGGCCTCTCCGTCGGGCTCGCCGAAGTGGGCGAGCACCTCGTCGAGCGTGTGCCTGCGGCCTTCGCCCGGTACGAACACCAGGCCCATGACCAGGTCCTGCTCCTCGGGGGTCATCTCCTGACCGCCTCCCCTGCGGTGGTGCCCTCGTCGAAGGGCTTGAGCGCGTCACGGCCGCCAGGCCGGTGTTCCCCCGCGACGTCGCTGAACGTCCCAGGGCCTGGATGCACCCTAACGAGTGCGTGCGCGGTGAGCGGGAGCCGAAGGGCCGGCGGTCGTACCGGGCGAGGAGAGGTGCCGGTCAGGGGCGTTGCTCCGGGAGACGTCCCAGGGGCGGGCCGACGACGATCAGGACGTCTCCGGCGCCCCAACGACGGGTCTCGGTCTTGGGCGGGTTGAGGCGGGGGCGGGGGGCGTCGCGGGGACGGTGGCCGATGGCGGCGGCGCCGTGGCGGGCGGCGGCGGTGACGAGGGACCCGAAAGGGGCCTCGGTGCCGGGCGGGACGAAGTCGGTGGCGGGGCGGAGGCGGACGCCGTCGCCGGTGGCCGCGAAGAGCGCCTCGAAGGCGGCCGCGAGGTGGACGTCCTGGGAGACCTGGGCGATCAGGAGGGCGGCGAGCCGGCCGGTGGGCAGGAGGTCGGTGCGGGGTCCGGCGGGGGCCAGCCGTCGGTTGCGGGCGTCGGTGAGCTCGGCCACCGCCGGCACGCTGTGGCCCGACTCCCGGGCGCGCGCCCGGAGGTGGAGCAGGGCTTCGAGGGCCGGGGTGTCGGGGTCGGGGTGCCCGTCGCCGTCCGGTCCCGCGAGGACCACCACGTGGTCGTACGCCTCCGGTGTCGCCGGCCGGCCGGCGCCGTCGTCCCGCACCGCCGCGACCCCGCCCCGTGCCAGGCCCTCCAGGACGCGTTCGCCCCGGCGGTTCCAGCCCAGGACGAGGGCCCGGCGGGGAGCGGCGGCGGTCCGGGGCCGGGTGGGGAGGGGGACGGCCGCGGGGCCGGGCGCCGGCGCCGCGGGGAGGACGGTCGCCCGGTGGTCCTCGGCCAGGACGACGAGGCCGTCGCCGGGGGCCAGGACGGTCTGCGGGGGCGGGTTGAGGTGCGGGGTGCCGTCCGCGCGGACGATGCCGACGGCGCAGGAGTCCGGGCAGGCGGCGGCGAGTTCGCCGTAGCGCCGGCCCGGGAGGCCGGGCGGGCGGAGGACGTGGAGTTCCGCGCCGGCGAAGTCCAGCAGGTCCTCCAGGACGGGCGCGAGGCCGGGCTCCAGGACGCACTGGACGATCAGCCGGGCGGCGAGGTCGTCGACGTCCAGGACCACCGCGCCGGGCCCGGCGGCGAGGCGGGCCGTGGCCAGGTGGGCGCCGTCCCCGACGGCCGCCACGATCCGTACCGGGCACCCCTCCCCCACCACCGCCCGCAATGCCAGGAGCGCCCTGGTCACCTCGGCGTCGGCGCCGGGGGCGTCCGGCGGCAGGACGACCACCGCCCCGGCGGCGGCGGGGGTGACCCGGGCCAGCGCGCCGGGGTCGGCGGGGCGGCCCCGGCGGCACAGCAGCCGCACCCGGGCGCGGGGCGGCAGGACGTCCCGCAGCTCCCGCTCCATCTCCCCCTTGTCGCGGTCCGCGAGGACCACCACGGCGCCCCGGCCGTGCTGGGCGTGGGCGGCCAGCAGTTCGGCGACGACGGTCGGGGTCTGCTCGGACCAGCCGAGGACCAGGGTGTGGCCGCGCTCGACCACCGTGGTCTGGCCGCGTTCCAGCTCGGCGAGGCGGTCGGTGAGGGCGGTGGTGACGATGCCGACGAGGAAGGAGACGTACAGCAGGGACACCAGGGCCAGGAAGACGGAGAGGACCATCCGCAGCGGCGGGCCCACCTCGCCGCCGAAGCGGAGGGTCTGGCCGACGGTCCGCCAGATCGTGGCGGCCTTCCCCTGGAGGGTGTCCGGGGCCTTGCTGTCGGTCCAGACGAGGAGGGCGCTGACGGGGGCCACCAGGCCGAGGCAGGCCAGCCGACGAGGGCGGTCATCCCGCGCACCACGGTCCGGTCGACCCAGTAGCGGGCCCGGGCCCGCAGGCCCGGCTCGGCCACCGGTGGTCGCACCGGCCGGACGGGCCGTCCGGCGACGGGCCGGGGACGCCGGGGCGTCCGCTGGGAAGGGACCGTGGACTCGCGCTCCTTACGCACGGCAGCAGGGTGACGGCGGCTCCGACGCGAAACGCCGCCGACCGCCGCTGTTCATCCTTTCGGGCAAGCGCGCGGGAGGCAGGCGTTCGAGCGGCGCGCGCCGGGGCGCGCCGGTCCCCGTCGCGACCGGCTCCGGAGGTACGAGGCTCCGTCGAGGTCCAGTCCCAGGCCCAGGCCCATGAACGTGCCGGACGTCCGGCGGGCCGGGTGGTCGTGGTGCCGCTGGTGGCTCATGGCGGGGGCGGGGACGGTGTCAGTCGGCGCTTGCGGGCCGGGGAGTCTCCTGGGGGCGTGCCGCGCGCCGGCACGCGGCCCGGAGGGCGCGCCGCGGCCGGGGCGAAGCGGTCTGCGGCGTGAGCGTTGGGTCGCTCACCCCTGGTGGTTTTCCTGTTCGTCCGTGTGCTGGGTCGGGAGGATCGTCGCGGTCGTTCTCCGGATCACCCGCCGGCGGTAGGTCCGCACGATGCCGGTGAGCTGGTCGGGGTCGTCGAGGGCGACGGTGTCGAGTTCGGCGTCGAAGCGGTCGCGGTCGCCGGCGGCGCCGTGGACGGTGAGGGCGTGGCGGAGTTCGGCCAGGGTGCGCATGGCCGGGGCCGTCGGCCAGGAGAGGGTGACGAGCTGCGGTCCCGGGTGGGAGCTGAGGTCGACGCGGGCCCGGACGGTGCGCGGGTCGGTGCGGTGGAGGGTGAGAACCGGTTTGCAGGCGTCGGTCAGGACGGACGCGGGGTGGTCGGCGGGGAAGGTCTCCAGGAGGGAGCGGGAGGTGTCGGGGGTGGTGGGCAGGGCGGTGGTGAAGAGGGAGGGGATGTCGGTCCTGAGCATCTGGACGGCCCTCAGCAGTTCGTCCGCCGGTGTGGGGGGTTCGTGGTCCAGGTCGTCGATCGGGTCGTACCGGTCCGCGAAGGGGTATTCGTCGGGGCCCAGCCGTTCGTAGTGCTCGACGACGAGGAACTCGAACTCCCTCCCCCGGTGCTGCGTCCGGAGGCGTTCGTCGATGCGGGAGGTGGTGGGGCGGGCGTGGGTGTCCACCAGCAGCAGGGGCGGCACCTCCAGGGGCCGGCGCGGGGTGCACAGCAGGGTGGGGATCCCGGCTTCGGCCGCGTGGACGGCGAGGTCCGTGCCCAGGGAAGCCTCGGGAGTGCCGTGTTCCACGACGACGCCGACCTTGTGCCGGTGGATCAGCTCGGCGACGGCGGAGAAGGACTCCCAGGGGGTGGGGATCGGGTCTCGCGGATCGCGCGGCGTCCGGGACCGCTCGTCGAACGATCCGGTGGTGCTGGTCAACAGGTCCTCACTCCGGGAGCTGGGGGCGGTGTGCCGCATGCGGGTCGAATGCGGAGACTGCCCAGCCGGGGCGGACGTCATGCACAGGTCACCACGGAGACGGGCCGGAGGCGGGCCGGCCCCACCGGCGGTGGACCCGGGTCCTGCGCTGCTCCACCCGCTCGCACTCCCAGCACCGCCAGCCCTCGGGCTGCCTGCCCACGGTCGAGTGCCAGCATCCGGGGGACGCGCACAGGGTGTTGTCGCCGGTCGGGCCGTCGTGGATGACGATGTCCTGCCCGGTCGGCTCGCGTTCGTAGCCCTCGGGCCGCTCGGTCAGGATGTGGTCGTCGTGGAGCAGCGGGTGGAACTGGATCAGCTCGAAGGTGACGTGGTCGGGTGCGCCGGAGCCGAAGTGGTCGACACACTGCTGCTTCCACCAGCGGCGCAGGTGGTTGAAGTCGTTGACGACCCAGGCCCACATCCGGCCGCCGGTGACGGAGAAGATCTGCTGTCCGTGCCGGCCGGGGGCGTGCGGGATGTCGACCTCTTCCCACTTGCCCTCGTCGAGGTCGAAGACGCCGTTCTCGCAGCGCTCCCCCGTCCGGAGGTCGGTCGAGATGCACCGCAGTTCATGGACCTCGCACGGGGCCAGCCGCAGCGTCCCGTAGTAGGAGATGACGTGCCGCACCTCCTGGGTCTCCTCCGGGTCGGGGCCGGCGACCTGCTCCTCGATGACGGGCTCGATGTGCGGGGCGAACTCGCCCCGCTCGATGCGGCCGCGCATCCGTACCGCCAGTCGGGCCACCACGTCCTGGAGCTCGTCGGGGAGGTCGGGGTGTTCGGCGGCCGGGCAGATCGCCGGGTGCGGGATGCGGCAGTACCCGGTGGAGGGGTCCTGCCCCGGGTAGGCGACCCCCTTGGCCAGGTGCCACCGCATCTTCGGGGGGACCGGCCGTGCCGGGAACTCCGGCGACAGCGGGATCCGGAGCGTGTCGTACCGTTCGAACCACTCGATCGGCGTACCGCAGTACTTGCAGCGGTCCGCGGCCATGCGGCGAAGCAGTCGGGTCTGGTTCGAACGGTGCAGGTGCAACGACACGGCTGTTCCTCGATCCGGTACTGCGGGGCGCGCCCGTGAACGTGAAGGATATTCCAGGGCGTTCGGCCGGGGGCGTGCACCGATCCTCTTGTCGCCGCCGGGAGCGGGAAGGGGAGTTCGCGGGTGGGCGGTGGCCGTCCGGGGACGAGGGGCGAGGGGCGGGGGCTCAGGGGGTGGCGGAGGGTTTCGCGAGGGTCGTGTAGCGGGCGGGGTCGCGGTGGCGGATCCAGGCGGCGTGGCAGAGGCCGGCCAGGGCGGTGGCGGCGAGGAGCCAGGGGAGGCGGTTGATCCAGGGGGAGGTGGTGCCGGTGATCAGGGGGAAGTTGGACAGGAGCAGGGTCAGGGCCGTGGTGAGGGCGGTGGCGGCGAGGAGGGGGGCGGTGAGGGTGCGCCACCAGTGGCGGTCGGGGCGGGTGCGGAAGAAGCCGATGACGGCGAGGGCCACGGCCGTCTGGAGGGCGACGATGCCGACGGTGCCCAGGGCCAGCATGGTGGTGGCCAGGGTGGTGTAGGGGTGGGCGCCGGCCAGGGCGAAGCCCGCGCAGATCAGGGTGGTGACCG
Source organism: Streptomyces sp. NPDC035033 (assembly GCF_040636735.1). NCBI lineage: Bacteria > Bacillati > Actinomycetota > Actinomycetes > Kitasatosporales > Streptomycetaceae > Streptomyces > Streptomyces sp. NPDC035033. Next base: position 92,265 of record NZ_JBEZUZ010000015.1, read on the forward strand.
CGGTCAGGGCGGCGCTGGCGCGGTGGGGGGAGTGGTGGCGGGGGTGTATCGCCGCGAGGGGGGCGGGCAGGATCCGTTCGCGGCCGAGGACGTAGAGGTAGCGGTCGGCGGTGGTGTGCAGGCCCAGCAGGGCGCCGAACAGGCTCGTGCACAGCAGGACCTGCATGGCGGTGGTGGCGGCGGGGCCCAGGTAGGTGTCGCCGAGCCGGAAGAAGAAGTCGCCGAGCTGGTGGGTGGCGGTCAGGCGGTCCGGGCCGGCCGCTCCGACGCCGGCCCAGCTGGTGAGGGCGAAGAAGGCGGTGATGAGGATGACGGAGGTGTAGGTGGCGACGGGGACGCTGCGGGTGGGGTGGCGGCTCTCCTCGCCGTACTGGGCGGCCGCTTCGAAGCCGACGTAGGAGATCAGGGCGAACATCAGGGCCACGCCCAGGGTCGGGGTCAGGACCGTGTGGGGGGTGAAGGAGGCCGCGGGGAACGCGGCGGGGCCCTCGCGCACGCCGATGGCGAGGGTGAGGGCGAGCAGGATCGCCATCTCGGCGAGGGTCAGCACGGCCAGCAGGCGGGCGCTGAGGTCGATCTGGCGGTAGCCCATGAGGGCGGTGACCGCCAGGGCCGTGCCGGTGGCGGCCTGCCAGGGCAGGGTCAGGCCGTGGGAGGCGGCGGTGAGTTCGGCGAAGTAGCCGAAGGCGCCGGCGACCCCGGCGGCCGTCGCGGTGTAGGCCAGGACCGCGGTCAGGCCGGACGCGACCGCGAGGGGGCGGCCCAGGCCCTGGCCGATGTAGGTGTAGAAGCCTCCGGTGCTGACGACGTGGCGGCTCATGGCGGCGTAGCCGACGGAGAAGCACAGCAGGGTCAGGCCCGCCAGGACGAAGGTCGCCGGGACGCCGGGGCCGTTGCCCAGGGCGTAGGCCAGCGGGACCGAGCCCACGACGCCCGACATGGGGGCCGCGGCCGCGACGACGAGGAAGACGATGCGGCCCGTGGTCAGGGTGCGGCGCAGGGCCGGCGGCCGCGCGGAGTGCGCGGTGCCGGCCCCGGTGTTCGTGGTGGTGGAGGTCACCCCTGTCACCTCGGGTGGGTGCGGATGAGGTCGACGGCCTCGGGGATGCCCATGTAGGGCAGGCGGATCTCGGCCATGTCGTCGGTCCAGCGCTCGGCGAGGTCGTAACGCTGCTCGGGAGTGGTCTCCAGCAGCCGGCAGCCGGGGAAGACCTCGTAGCCGTCGAGGAGGGCGGCGTGCTGGAACATGCCCTGCTGGAACAGCTCCTCGCGTTCCAGGACGAACTCCTTCGACGGCAGCTCGTCCCACAGGGCGCGGCCGCGGCGGATCAGCTCGATCAGGCGGGGGCGGTAGCCGGGGTGGTGCTTCAGGTGGTCGCGGACGATGGAGCTGCCCACGGTCAGGTGGCGGATCTCGTCGATGGACGCGCCGCGGGCGATCTCGGACGCGGCCGGGTCGAGGAGCGTCCACTTGCGCTCGCTGAGCTCGGCGGCGGGGGCGAGGACGCCCTCGATGACGATGGTGAAGACGGCGACCGCGCCGATGAAGTCGCCCTCGTCGCGGACGACGGTGGTGGCGAACTCGGCGATCGGGTTGAGCACGCGCCGGGTGTAGTCCTCGCCCTGGCGGGCGATGAAGCCGAGCAGGTCCTGCTCGGGGACGCCGAGGTCGACCAGGTGCTTGCGGAAGATCATCGCGTGCCGGGCCTCGTCGACGACCTGGGTGACGAAGAACTCCTGCTCGACGACGCCGGGGGCGCCGATGACGTAGTTCGACAGCACGCCGACCGCGCGGGACTCGGCCAGGGAGCGGTTGCCGAGCTCCAGGACGAGGGCCTGGCGCAGCGGGCCGTCGGCGCGCATGTGGTCGGGGGTGGCCGCGGCGTGGCCGCGTTCGGCCCGGCCGCCGCGCAGGGTGCCCTGGGCCACCGCGGAGAGCCAGTAGCCCAGGTCGCACTCCTCGGCGGTGAGGGTCAGCTCCTGCGCGCCGTCCAGGAGGTTCGGGGCCAGGTCCCAGTCGGCCTCCACCGGGACCGGGGCCGGGTCGGGGGTGGGCTGCATGTCGGTGGTCATGACACCTCGCTGTGGGAAGGGGCGGACGCGGGAGCCGGCGGGGCGGGGGTCAGGGTGGGGGTGTGCGTGGTGCCGGCGAAGCTGAGGAGGGGGGCGTGCGGGTGGTGGGCGCCGCCGACGACCTCGGCGAGCAGGAGGTCGTGGTCGCCGACCCGGTGCCGGCCGAGGATCCGGCAGGACATGTGGGACAGGCAGCCGTCCAGCAGGGGCGCGCCGCTGAGGGGGTCGGTGGTCCATCCGTGGCCGGCGAACTGGGCGTCGCCCAGGGGGCGGCGCGGGTCGGCGAAGCTGTGGGCGGTGTCGTGCTGCGCGGCCGACAGGACGTTGACGGCGAACCGGCCGGACCAGCGGGCCATGGTGACGAACGTCGAGGTGGGGCGCAGGCCCACGCCGAGGATCAGCGGGTCGCGGGAGAGGGCGACGACGGCGCTGGCGGTGGTGCCGTGGCGGACGCCGTCGCGGTTGACGGTCAGGACCGTGATGCCGGAGGTGAGGCGGCGCAGGGCCTGGCGGGCCTGGTCGGGGTGGGTGAAGTCGGCGGCCCGGTCCGGGGCGGGGTCCGCGGGTCCCGCGGGGGCGGTCGGGGGGCGGTCGGTCAGCCCGGTGGGGTGACGGGTCATCGGTGGGCTCCGACGGCGGCGGCGTCGTGGTCCTCCGGCAGCGGCAGCGGGACGGGGCCGTCGGTGCTGGCGCGGCGCTTGAGGAAGGCGGTGACCTGGTCGACCTGGGGGGTGGAGACGGGCTCGAAGGGCAGCCCGAAGGGCTTGTAGAAGTTGCCGAAGACCCCGCGGTCGCCGAAGACGTGGAACGCCAGGGCCAGCAGGGCCCATTCGGGGCCGATGAACCACATCCACAGGGCGGCGACGGCACCGACGGTGATCAGGCTGTGCATCGTGTTGTACAGGACGTAGTACGCCTTGGGGATGCGGCCGGTCCTGCTGCGGCGGAAGGCGATCGCGCCGGGGATGTAGCCGATGAGGTCGATGTAGAGGAACAGCGCGATGGCGTAGCCCCAGCGGATCTCCGTGAAGTGCAGCAGGATCAGGACGATCGTCACGGCGAAGGCGACCAGGTACTCGGCGCGGTGGAGGGTGAACGTGACGCGGGACTCGACCGGGTTCTTGATGTCCATGGGTGACCTTCCGTCGGGCGTGGTCGGATCAGGACAGCCGCAGCGGGCTGCCGGCGAAGTAGTCGGCCAGCTCGGCCGCCACGCTGGCGCGGGAGGGCGGGTGGAAGGCCAGCGCGCGGACGACGGAGGCCAGGTAGGCGACCTCGCCGGAGCGGATGTAGGACATGCCGCCGAGCATTTCCACGGCCTGGTCGACGAGGGTGGCGAGGAGGTCCTGGGCGGCGTAGCGGGCGGTGAGGACGGCGGCGACGGCCTCGTCGCCGTCCACGCCGTCCTCCAGGGCGCGGGCGGCGCCCTCGACGAGGCCGACGACGGCGTCGAAGCGGGTGCCGAGGGTGGCGCGGTCGGCGGCGCTGCCGCGGCGGGCGGTCATGACGCGGTCGACGAGGGCGGAGGCGGCGCCCGTGTAGGCGGCGGTGGTGAGGAGCTCGAACCAGGTGAACCCGCCGGCCTGGAGGTCGTCCAGGCGGTCGTGGTCCTCGGGGGTGCTGACGATGACGAGGTCCTCGGGCACCTCGACGTCGGTGAGGCGGACCTCGTCGCTCTGGGTGGCGGCCAGGACGGGCGTGGACCAGAACGGGGTGGTGCTGACGCCGGGTGAGGAGGCGGGGATCAGCATCAGGGACAGGCAGGAGGTGCCGTCGTCCTGCTTGAGCATGACGCTGGCGGTGAGGACGTCCATGGAGTGCGAGAGGCTGCAGGGCTTCTTCGAGCCGTTGACGCGGTAGCCGGTGGGGGTGCGCTCGGCGGTGACGGAGGGCGCCAGGATGTTCTGGTCGGTGCGGCCCTCGGCCCATCCGGAGGCGAGCAGCAGGTTCTCGGGGGCGACCGAGGAGAGCAGCTCCAGCTGGGCGGGGGTGAGCCGGGCCGCGATGCCGGCGAGGCGGAAGAGCATCGCGACGGTGAAGTGGTGCATCACGGTGGCCACGCCGAGGGACGGAGAGGCGGCGGCGATCGCGCGCTGCACCCGTACGGCTTCGAGCGGGCTCGCTGCCTGGCCTCCGTACGCGGCCGGGACGAGCAGGGAGGGGCCGCCGTGGGTGCGGTAGAGCTCCAGCACCGGGCTGGCGGCGGCCTCCCGTTCCATCAGCGGAATGCTCTCGATCGCTTCGAGAAGCCCTTTGTGGAATCTTTCGCAGACATCCCGCGCCGTCGTCAGGGAGCGCATTCTCGTGTTCTCCTCGAACAAACTGGGAGTTCTCCTCGGAAAGGCGAGGAATGACGTGTCGAATATTCGCTCAGAAGTGTGACACCCGACGTCTGACCCTGTCCTGACATGGCTCTGACCCTGCAATCTGCCGGGTTCCGGGGGCTGTTGGCGGCCCTGTCCCTGACGTGCGTCTGACCGCCGGCTGACCGGAGGGGCCGGGGTCTTGCGGGCCGCTTCGGGGGCGTGGGATAAGTGACGGCACTGTCGGCTGGAGAATGGATCTCACATGACCGGAGCAATCCTGGAAACGGATATCGCACTGGATGCCGTCCGCCAGTACGCGGAGGCCGACAACCCGAGCGCCTATTTCGCTTTCAATGACGGCAACAGTTATTTCCGGCTGCCGGACGTGCCGGGGTTGATCGTGTACCGGCCGGTGGGCCGCTATCTGGTGCAGTTCGGCGGTCCGTTCGCGCCGTTCGCGCCCGGGGGGCCGGCCGGGGCGCGGGAGCGGCTGATGCGGGGCTTCCTCGCGCACGCCGAGCGTCAGGGCCGGCGGATCGTCTCCGTCCAGGTGCAGTCCGGCGACGCGCGGCTCTTCGTGGACCACGGGTTCACGGTGAACCAGATGGGCTCCTCGTACGCGGTCGACCTGGCCGAGTTCACCCTGGCCGGGACCCGGTTCATGCAGCTGCGCAACAAGATCAAGCGGGCGCTGCGCGCCGGTCTGGTCGTCGAGGAGGTCCCGTACGAGGACTGGGCGGAGCGGGTCGAGAAGCTGGACGCCGCGTGGCTGACGACCAAGGGCGAGGGGGTGAAGCCGCTGGAGTTCCTGGTCGGCCAGACCGGCGGACGTCACCAGGACCTGCGGCGGCTGTTCGTGGCGCGGCGGGACGACGAGCTGATCGGGTACGTGTCGTACGCGCCGGTGTACGGGTCCCGGGCCGGGTGGATGCACGACCTGAGCCGGCGGGTGCCGGACTCCCCGCCGGGGGTGATGGAGGCGGTGAACAAGGCGGCGATCGACGTCTTCCAGGAGGAGGGGACGCGCTGGCTGCACTTCGGCTTCACGCCGTTCACGTCGCTGACGGCACCGCGGTTCCCGGGCCACAGCAAGGCGTTCCACTGGTTCATGGAGCACCTGTGGGAGCACGGGGCGCACATCTACCCGGCGCGGACGCAGCTGGACTACAAGCTGAAGTGGGCGCCGCAGGTGGTGCTGCCGGAGTACATCGCGTTCCAGGGCGCGGCGAGCCTGCCGGCGCTGGTGCACGTCTTCCGAGCGTGCAACGCGGTGTGAGCCGGGTGCCGGCCGCGGCGGGTTCTTCCGGGCGGGCCGTGCGGGCCGGGGCGGGTGCCCGGGCGGGCGCGGGTGTGGTGACGACGGTGGGGAGGAGGTGAGCGCGATGGCGGAGCGTGCGGAGATCGAGGCGCAGGGGCGGCTGGTCGTGGAGCTGTTCCAGGCGTGCGCGGCCGATCCGGACGATCCGGCGGCGGCGGAGCGGGCGGACGCGGGTCTGGCCGCGCTGGACGCGCTGCTCGGCGAGGGGTCGTAGGAGGTCCGCGCCGGCGGGGGTGTCCCGTCGGCGCGGAACGTGGGAGAACGGGGCCGCGGCCCCCACCCGGATCGGGGTGGGGGCCGCGGTGTTCGTGCGTGCCGGCGGCGGTGCCGGGCGGCGGGCGCGGTTCTCGCGGGTGCCGCCGGCGGGCCGGTCGGCGGACGGAGCGTTCGTGCGTGCCGTCGGCGGTCCGGCCGGCGGGCGCGGTGTGCGTGCGGGCCGGCGGGGGCGGGCCGGTCAGTCGGGCGTCGTCGGGGGCGGGGGGCCGGTCCAGCGGGAGACCGAGGCGGTGAGCAGGTCCCGTACGGCCGGCCCGGTCGCGGCGGCGGTCAGTTCGTGGGCGTCCAGGGTGACGGTGTGGCGGTCCATCAGCAGGCCCTGGCCGGGACCGAGCCGCACCTCGGCCAGGGGGGCGGTGCGGCCGGGGGCGTAGAGCCGGGTGTGGCAGGCGCCCGTGCCGTTGCCGCCGACGACCGCGACGAGCTTGTACGGGCAGGGCTCCGGGCGGGGTCCGGGCAGGTGCACCCGGACGGTGCGGCCGGCCGGTGCCACCGTGCGGACGTGGTGCAGGCTGATCAGCCAGTCCTCGTGGACGCCCAGCCACGGGTCGGACAGGGCTCGGCGCAGCAGCCCGGACAGGGCCGCGGTGAGGCGCCGCTCGGCGCCGTCCGCGGGCCGGCGCGGCAGCGGGCGGAAGAGCCAGTCGTCGTCGGCGGTCCAGGACATGCGCAGGCGCAGACCGGGTGAGCGGTGGGTGCCGGCGGGCCGCCCCGGGGGGAGGGCCGGTGGCCCTTCCCCGGCCGGCGGCCCCGGGGCGGCGGGCGCCGCCGGGGCCGCCGGGGCGGTGCGCGGCAGTGCGCCGAAGCCCGCGGCGACCGCCTCCGGCACCGGTGGCAGGGTGACGAGCGCGAAGCCGCGCTGCCGCGGGGACACGGCTCAGCCTGCGGCGACGGGCGTGCGGCGCTCGGTGGACAGGGCCAGCTCCAGCCGCTCGTCGAGGTGACGGGCGGAGGAGTTGACGCGCCACAGGGCGCCGCGGGCGATGCCGCGCCGCATGTGGTCCGAGCCCGCGCTGGGGATGACCACGTTGTGGAACCAGCCCGCGGCGTGCTGGGAGTCGATGGTGATGTGCAGCCGGTGGTAGGTGATGCCGACCTCGGGCAGGCCCAGGCGCTCCCACGCCTCCACGACGTTGCGGAAGCGGTCCGGGGCGAGCCACTCGGTCATGCCGAGGAAGCCGACGGCCTCGGGGTAGAGGTGGCGGTAGCGGCACAGCAGCACCGCGAGGTTGCCGGAGTGCAGGTCGGTGGTGGTCATCGCGGCTTCGAGGTCCTCGGGCCGGACGTCGAAGACCTCGTAGATCTTGTTGAAGAGGTGGGTGTGGACGGCCTCGGGGTCGCCGTTGCCCATCTCGTCCCAGTAGTTGTTGGCGATCTCCATCTTGCTGGCGCCGGCGGTGCCGACCTGCATCATCGCCAGGAAGTCGTCGAAGCGGCCGTCGATCAGCGACTCCTGGATGACGTAGGTGCGCAGGTCCTCGCGCTGGGCGTCCTGGTTGATGAACTCGGTGTAGTACGGGTGCTTGTAGGCGCGGTGGCCGCGGACGATGCCCTTGAGCCAGGACAGGAACTGCTTGGGCTCCACCGGGGCCTCGTCGAGGACGCCCGGTTCCAGGTGGGCGTCCTCGGCCGCGATGGTGGCGTGCTCCAGCAGGCGGGTGACCTCGTGGAGCAGGGCGGAGCCCTCCGCGGTGGGGTGGTCGGGTATCTGCATCACCGTCTGGTAGATGCGGGAGAGCAGCAGCTGCTGCGCGTAGCGGGCCCGGTCGGCGGAGGGGCCGGGGGTGCCCGCGGCGGCGGCGTTGACGGCGGAGACCTCGGCGAGGATGCGCTCGCGGTCGCCCGCGAGGGCGCGGTCGAACTCGTCGGCGGGTGCCGTCAGCCAGGACGTGATCTCGTCGACGATCGCCATGGGGTCGGTCGGAGCGGCCGTGGACGTGGCGGCACTGTCGTTGCTGAGCACTGCTTCTCCAAGTCTGTCGGGAATCGACGTCGATGCGCGTCGTGCGCGCTGGGGCGTGACGCGGCTCGCTCGGCGGGAATCCGTGCGCGGGGGCCGGCCCGCGGGGGTGTCGGGGCGGGCCGTCGCTCCCGGGCGTGCCGAAGGGCGGATCCCTTCCGATCGGCCGTCATGCCAAAGACACGCGCATCCGGGTCGGGGGAATTCGGAATGCGCGTGTCTTTGGATGAGCATCGGCGGAGAGGGCAGGATTCGAACCTGCGTGGGCGTGAACCCGTCCGGCGGCGATGTGCGCCGGACCCCATTCGGCCGCTTCGGGTACCTCTCCCGGCCTTTCGGTGACTTCAGCTTCGCACGGGTGTGCTGACACGCTCCTGATCGGTTCCTGAGCACGGGCACCGTCAGGAGCGTGTCAGAAGGGCGTTGGGATAGTGGCGTACGCAGCCGGCGTGCTCGGGATCTGATGCGCCGCCGGTTTCCCAGTGGCCTGATCAAGGAGAATTCCGGTGACCGCCGAGTCCGTGAAAATCCCCGTTTCGAGGCTCTACAACGACGAGAGCGGGGAATCGCACTTCGCCGACGAGATGCTGGAGGTGACGGCGATGAACTTCGCGCCGCCGGCTCCGTCGCTGTACGTCTCCGAGGGCGTGCCGGCCAAGCAGGCCGTCTACCTGTTCATCCCGAAGGGGTGGGTGGGCGACTTCCACCCGGCGCCGCGCCGCCAGATCATGACGCTGGTCAGCGGCTCGCTCAAGTGCGGGGTGAGCGACGGCAGCTGGCGCACCTTCTCGCCGGGCAACACCCAGCTGGTGGAGGACACCGTGGGCAAGGGCCACGCCACGGAGGCCCTGGAGGACTGCGTCATGATCGTCTCCCAGCTGGAGTAGCGGCCGTGGCGGCTTCCCCCGGCCGCCGCGGCGTCCACACGAAGGGGCGCGGGCCCGTCGGCCCGCGCCCCTTCGGCATGCCGTGCCTCAGCCCTTGACGTACCCGAAGCTCTCGACGATCCGGCCGCCGGAGAGCCGGTGCACGTTGACGCCGCGCACGAAGTCGGCCGGGCCGGAGCCCCAGCGCAGGGTCCAGCGGACGACGGAGCGCTCGTCGGCCACCCACATCTCCTCGACGGTGAAGTCGGCGTCCTGGTTGGAGGCGATCGAGGACCAGAAGGCCAGGCACTCGTCATAGCCCTCGTGCCGGGAGCCGTCGGGGGCCGGGCCGGAGTTCTCCAGCCGGCAGTCCGCCGCGATCACGTCCCCGAGGAGGGCGGGGTCGTGCTTCTGGAAGGCCTCGTTGAACTGTTCGATAACTTTGCGGGTCTGCTCATCGGACGTCATTTTCCCTCGTCTCTTCGCATCGGGCACGGCGCGAACGAATCGCTGGGGAAAGTCATATCGGTAGGACGGTGTGTTCGTCCAAGCGAACGCGATGGCCCGTCAGCCGGAAGTCAGCGACGGCTCCCTACCGTTGCACCATGACCGATGCGGACAAGGCACCTCTCGACCTGGCCTATCGACAGGCCATCGAATATCTGGCGGGCCTCGCGGAACGTCCGGTGGGAGCCACGGCCGGCACCGAACACCTGCTGAAGACATTCGGCGGGCCGCTGCCCCCGGGACCCGTTTCCGCGACCGAGACCGTCGAAATCCTGGGCCGGGCCGTGACCGAAGGCGGAATACCCACCGCCTCGGGCCCCCGCTACTTCGGGTACGTCACCGGCGGCACGCTGCCGGTGGCCATCGCCGCCGACTGGCTGGTCTCGGCCTGGGACCAGACGGCCAGCCTCTACAACCTCTCCCCCGCCGTCATGGTGGCCGAACACGTGGCGGCGACCTGGGTGCTGGACCTGCTGGGCCTGCCGCGGGACGCCTCGGTCGGCTTCCCCACGGGCTGCACGATGGCGCACCTGACCTCGCTGGCCGCCGCCCGCCACAAGCTGCTGGCGGACGCCGGCTGGGACGTGGAGCGCGACGGTCTGCCCGGGGCGCCGGAGGTGCACATCGTCGCCGGCGCGCAGCACCACATGACGATCGACCTGGCCGCCCGCTACCTCGGGTTCGGCTCCGGGCGGATCCGCAACGTGCCGGTGGACGACAAGGGCCGGATGATCCCCGCCGAGCTGGAGCGCGTCCTCGCGCCGCTGAGCGGACCGGTCATCGTCTGCGCGCAGATCGGCGACGTCAACACCGGTGCGATCGACCCGGTCGGCGAGGTCTGCGACATCGCGCACCGCCACGGCGCGTGGGTGCACGTGGACGGCGCCTTCGGGCTGTGGGCGGCGGCCAGCCCGGCGCTGCGGCCCCTGGTGGCGGGCGTGGAGCGGGCCGACTCGTGGGCGCTGGACGCCCACAAGTGGCTGAACGTGCCGTACGACTGCGGCATCGTCGTGATCGCCCACCCCGAGGCGCACCGCGCCGCCATGCTCAACGAGCGGGCGGGCTACCTGCCGGCGGCCACCCCGGGCGAGCGGGACGCGATCGAGTGGGTGCCGGACTTCTCCCGGCGCGCCCGCAGCCTGCCGGTCTGGGCGGCGCTGCGGACGCTCGGGCGCTCGGGCGTCGCCGAGATGGTGGAGCGCTGCTGCGCGCTGACCCGCCGGTTCGCCGGGCAGCTGGCCGGCCTCGACGGGGTGGAGCTCCTCAACGAGGTGGTCCTCAACCAGCTGCTGGTGCGCTTCGGTGACGACGACGGGGTGACGCGCGCGGTGATCGCGCGGATCCAGGAGAGCGGGGTCTGCTGGTTCGGCGGGACGGTGTGGCAGGGCCGCGCCGCGATGCGGGTCTCGGTGGTCAACTGGCGCACCGGCGAGGAGGACGTGGACCGCAGCGTGGCGGTGATCCGGGAGGCGCTGGCCGAGGTGACCGCCGAGCGCGCGGCCTCACGGGCCGCCTGACGCCCGCTCCGGCCCCGCGAAGGGTGGGGTCGGAGCGGGCGGTGCGGACCTCGGGGGCCCCGGGCCTCCTGCGGTCCGGCCGCCCCGGCGGGCGGCGGGGCCAAGGGGAGAGGGGGGGGT